>JACDAE010000128.1 GCA_013695595.1 Ktedonobacteraceae bacterium
ATGTGTGCCTGCGCCCTGGCTGTCTGAATGAGGGATCGCCTGCTTGCAGGTTTGAAACCAATATCTTGAACACAAAGGGTGTCCTGGGTAATAGTCTGAATGAGGGATCGCCTGCTTGCAGGTTTGAAACAATAGCGCTAAGGGCGATGCGCTTAAAAGTTAAAGTGTCTGAATGAGGGATTGCCTGCTTGCAGGTTTGAAGTAAATGACCGCTTATCTTCTTTGGCTATTTTCCTCACGTCTCAATGAGGGATTGCCTGCTTGCAGGTTTGAAGTGAGTGCATGTAGCAACTTCCCATCATCTGTCACAAAGTCTCAATGAGGGATTGCCTGCTTGCAGGGTTGAAGAACCAGGTCTCTAAAACCAGAAACAGTTTGTGCTGAGTCTCAATGAGGGATCGCCTGCTTGCAGGGTTGTAACAGGGTCCTCATTACCAGGGCTTCTGTGTATTGCGTTGTCTCAATGAGGGAAGGAACACGTGTCGGAGAGAGATCAACCATTGATGAGGCAATCATGCAACGTTATCATCCTCTGACGGGATTTCAAACGCAAGGAGTTGCATCATCTCCAAGGTGACACGTTGAACATTCTGCGAAGCATGGAGAATGTGTTCTGTTCGCATGGTAAGTTGGAGGGTGATCTGGTATTTGAGAAGCTGAAGGATCTCTTTGCGTATTGCTTGCAATTGTGCGGTTATCCCATCAAGCACCCTAGAAACCTGATTGGCTAGCTCCCGCTGATGATTGCTCACGCCTGGCGAGGTGATCATTCCACGCAGATGATTTTGGATGTGCTGCAAATAGCCGGGATCAGGTTGTTCTGGAAACAGGGTAAGAAGGCCAATCGTTGCCTGCGGATTGACTGGCAAGGCAAGACCAGGAAGATCTTGAGCAACGGTCCTGGTTCCATCCAGATATTCGAGCATGCGCACGAGATCCTGATGGAATGCCCTGGCGTTATGGCTCTGTTTCTGCGCATCATTCGCCAGGAGCGCCAATTGCGCTGTATTGTGCGCAAGCCACGCAACTAAGCCACCATGCAGGCCTGCCGCCTCGACCTCTGGATCAATTGCAAAGAGGTGACGAAGATGATCCAGCAAGCTATAGGGAGTGCCCGGTGCATCCTGTTGATCAATGACGATGTGAGCACGCCAATCGGTCCGATCAAGCGACGGGGCTTGCGGGATCGGTGAACGGGGTTGCTCGGTGATGAGCAAGGCGCTGTGTTTCAGCAGCAGGTTGGTATGCAGTGGATCGCGATAGACGAGGTTCCCTTGCGGCGAAAGGGTTCCCAGGGAGATGATCACACCTTCTGGATTATTCTGATCTGGCAAGAGCCATGCATCATCGTCCATCCCTGGCTCACGACCCAGATGCACATGAAGCACCACACCGTCTGCCATCCCCTCGCTCGTGTTTGCCTGTCCTTCCCCTGAACTGGTGAAAGCAAAGGACCCGACTGAGGGAACTGACAATTGAGGGAGAACATGGCTGCTGGCACTCATCCCCAGTCCGAGCAGCAGCAAGACCACCAAGGGAACAAGACACCGTCGCACCCAGGAGCGAGATACCGCCATCACCAGAAGGGTGGAGGGTCTTCTCCATGCATCTCTGCCAAGAGGATCGGCCTGCGGCAGGTGCATGGAATGAGGGTCCAGGCTCTTTTCCAATGAAGCTGAAACAGGCGAGAGAAACCCGAGATCCTCAGCCGTTGCCCCAAAGAGTTCACAGAGCTGTTGTTGATAATAGGGACTGGGGGAGACCTCTCCACGCTCCCAACGCGAGATATAGTGCGAGGGAACGTTGATCTGGTGAGCCAGGTATGCCTGAGACCAGCCGCGCAATTGCCGTTCTCGTCTTAAATGAGTATTGGGTGACATTGGCATCTTCCTCCCCTCACATCGGAGCCTGCTTCCCTGGGGGCATTGCTGTTCACCTTTTCAGAGGGGACCACTCCCAGGTGCTGACGTGCCCGACGCGGGTGCGCGTGAACATCGACTCCCAGGATGCGCACATTGCCAATCGTTGGCCGGCTCAACCCACACACCATGTTGAGCGTGGTCGTTTTGCCACTGCCATTAGGACCAAGCAGGCCAAGGATCTCCCCGCGCCGCAGCGCCAGGGAGAGGTTAAAAACGGCGCGATGGGAACCAAACATCTTACAGAGATGGTCAAGCTCCATCGCTGGCGAGGCCAGGGCTGGGAGCTGGTCGGTTTCGGAGAACCCCTGCATGCCTGGGCGAAACGAGAGATCGTGAGGGGATCGCTCACGCATGGTGTCTTTCAATGGGACGACTGGAGCAATCATGAGTTCCCCTTTCTCGTGCCGCAATGAGTCGTGGCGGCTTGAGCATCGCGGGAACTATAGGCGGCCAGGACCGACCAGTCTTCAGCGCTGCGCCCGGCTCCCACAGCGGCCAGTAACGCGTGCGAGGCACGTCGCGTCGAGGGCATCTCCAACCCAACGTGCTGCGCTGCCTGAAGAATCAGTCGGGCATCTTTCAGGCCAAGGGCAACCGGAAAAAGCGCCGGATGAAAGTCCTTGCGCCCAATCATCTGCCCATAGCCGGTATACACTGCCCCACTGCCAAAGAGCGGAGATGCTGCCACGGTTGCAAAAATGGAGGACGCATCCCCGCCATGTCGTTCAATCAGGTCCGCAGCCTCTCCCATGGCGGCAATGGCGGCAAGGATCAGACTATTGGTGGCGAGCTTGGCGACATTGGCAGCAGCAATGGCCGAACCCACATCCACCACCGTTCCCAGCGTCGAGAGGATTGGCATGGCCCGCTCTTTGGCTTCAGGATCTCCCGAAAGAAAGATGGTCTGTTTCCCTGCCGCTGCGACATCAGGCCGGCCAATGACCGTGGCACTGAGATAGGTGCAGCCGTGCTCTTCATAGAGCAACGCGAGCACTTCCGCCAGGTCTGAGGATACCGTCGACAGCGAGAGATGCATCCCTCCCGGACCTAATCGCGCCAGGATGCCATCTGGTCGAAAAACCAGCTCTCGCAATGCCTGATCATCGGGGACCATCGACACGACGATCCCTCCGGCTTCGATCGTCTCCCCCACGCTCTTCACCATCTCCACCTGGGGATGGTCTCGCACAAAGAGCGAACGAGCGTGCGAGTCGCGATCATACGCTCGCAGCGCGTACCCCGCCTTGAGCAAATTGGCGGCAATTGGGCGACCCATCTGGCCCAATCCCAGAAATCCAAGGGTGTCTTTCATGATTTCCTCCTCTTTATTGGTGTCCTCTGTTTCTGCATTTCGTGTGTCAGACACTTCTCCCTTCCAGGAGGTCTCGCACCTGTTACGAGAGAGACGACCCGTCTCCACAGGCGATCGGTAAGAATCCCTGCGGCGTCATCATTGCCGCTATCGTTGCCGCTTCGTGAACATTCACATACCACTGTTGAGGCAAGAGCGTGTGCCCTGTGATTCTGGTGACGACCATTGCATTGCCCAGTGCATCCGCAACGACCGCTTGGAGGGGAAAAAGCACCGGACCTTGTGCTGCGCATGTTCCGGCATGGATATGGGCCATGTGCATGCTCTTAGGAACCAGACCACTCAGTGAAAGGGTGACGGTGATCGTCTGATCCATTCGTTGGACCTGAGCCATGCCATGCACATTTTCGTCAGGAGAGATCGTCGATGCGAGGATCACATGAGCCGATTGCACCTCGCGTGTCGTCGTTCGAACGCCGGCAATCGTGCCGCACGCAATTGGCCTCGCATCGAGGCCCGTTGCAAACGTTGGCCCATTATGGATATTGATCCTCCACCTGCCGGTTGGAATGCCAGCCATCACATTCCCAATCATGGTGATGCTCATCCCAACGCCATGAGCATCGGCAACAAGAGGATTCAGTGTGGACACGATCTGTCCCAGAGAACGACAGGTTCCCGTATGGATATGGGCCAGATGCGTGCTCTTCGGAGCCAGTCCCGTCACGGCAATCGTGACCATCAAGGTATGGCTCATCGCGCTCCACTGCAGATCTGCCGTCCCGCTTGGGCTATGGGCAAGAGCGATCTGGATACGAGCAGGCATCGAAAAAACAGAGGGCTGCGCATTCGCCGTTTCCCCAGAGATCGGCTGGATGGCGCAACTCGAAACAAGCACGGCGAAAAGACAAAGAATGAGAAAGGGCCCTGTCTGTTGGATACATGTCCGTTTGATTGGTCCGATCATAGCAAATCCCTTGTTGTTTGCTCCCGCCATTCCTGGATCTGCTTATGGACCCAGGAATGGCAAGAGACTCAAAGACGAAATTCGGAGAAACGTTGATTTTGTTGGAAAATGGCGACCTGTCCTCCGTCGAGAGGGACAAACACATGCCCATTTTCTGGATTGACGGTAACAGTATGCGATGCGGCGGCGATGGGAATAGTTTGCAAAAGATGCCCCTGAAGGTCAGCAACGGCGAGTTGGGGTGCCTGCGTCTCGCTCCCGTACGATGCGTAGTACAGAAAATGGTTCGTGGCGGCAATAATATCGACGGAGGTTACCGGGATGCGTATGATATGGTGCGTCTGCACATTGAGCACAATCTGCATGCCATCACCACATCCAACCGCCATGATGGCACGTGTCGCCACCGCTAAGCCTGCATCTCCACAATTGGGAGTAACGATCTGCGTCACCTTGAATGTGGTTGGATCGATGACATCGACCTCTCCACCTTTATTCTGATCGCTTGATGTGACCGAGAGATACAGTTTGCCATCATACGGATTCCAGAGCGGCTGCTCCAACCCTGCGGCATGAGGAAAACGCAGCGTTTTGACGACATGATCCATGCTCTTCCCGGTCTTCGTTGAAATGAAGGAGAGAAAAGGAGCAGCCTGTTTGGAGAAATCTCGCTCGGCTCCATTGGCAACCACGACCCATTGATTGTGCGGATCATATGTCATCTCATCGGCACGCAGATGTCCATGGGTTGCAATATCGGTGATGAATTGCCCCGTCACCGAGGAATACACTTTGACGGAGCTGTTGCCATTGGAGGCAAAGATCTGGTCATGAGCAACGACAACGCCATTGGGACCCTGCGCATCGTAATTGTAGGCTTTACATCCACCAGGTCCGGTGAATGTCCCTGGGCCAATTGTCTTTGTCAAAACCGGATGTTGGGTATCCTGGATGACATCGATAGCGTTACGATCATCATCGGCGAGATAATAGGTCCCCTTGTCCACTGTTGCGGCATCATAGCACCAGTTCGAGGCCGGTGTCCCAGAAATGGTGATGGTCGCGATTTGCTGCAACGGCACGCTCTGAGGGCGTCTGCCACAGCCGGGCTGCTGATGCTCTACGAACGAATTGATCCAGGTCACCGCATGGGCATACCACACGTGCGCGTTGGGTGCCAGATTGATATCATGCCCAGCGCCTGCGAGATCATACGCCTGCAAGCAGGCATCTGGAGCGTAGAATGGAGCTTCGGCCTGCTTGATCGTTTGAGCCGTGGAGCAATTCATCCCATCAGGAGCACAGGCAAAGAAGTCATCCTGGCCAAGCACCGTCAAAACAGGCACATGGATCATGGTAGAGACGTGGGTCGACGCAAGATCGATTCCGGCAATAAGTTCATTCTGAACCCTGGTTTGCTTGAGCTGCTCATCGATCTTTGCAACGGTGGGATCGCTTGTGGACACGGTGTGATAATAAATTTCGGCCCGCGTGTTGGGAATGGTCGTGTAATAGCCGTGATCGAGGCCCGAATTTTTGAATTTGGCATCGTTCACCGCTGGGTACGAAAGTGGGATGGCGATGGTGTCGCGCGTCGTCGAATTGTGATGGATTGCGCCCGTTTCGATAATCCCGTCAAAGTCTTGCGGGTACATGGCAGCGGCATACCACGAGATATACCCGCCCAGACTATGGGTAGCCAGAACGACCTTTGGAAAGTCGACATGATCGATCTCTCCTTCACGAAGATCCTGGACGATCTGATGGAGCGTGTACGAGTCTGATGCCATGGTCACCAGATCACTGGCGGGATGCGAGGAGTGCCCATCGCCGATCCGGTCAATGTTGAGCACGGCAAATCCCGCTTTGGTCATCGCATCCACAAATGAATAGGTGCCTGGCTTGTAGGGAAAATCCCAGTAATATTGCCCATAGGTTGAGCCATGATAGGTCACAATCACGGTCTTCGTGCGGGAAGATGGCAACGACAAGGTTGATGCGATCACATATTTTTTGACTCCGCCAGGAGTCAACGCAACCGGAATTTCCGGATCGGTGACGTTCTGAACAGAAGGTGGCTTCAAAGAAACCGCTTTTTCCGCATGGAGTGATGTGGACCATCCAAAAAACAGCGCAATCGTCAGGATAAAACCACCGATGCAGATGAACTGATGTTTTGACATACGTCTCCCTCTTTGAGAACTATCCATGATATCGTTCATTCTCCTCATAGGTGGGCGAGAAATTCGCCCATGGCCCGGTTGACGACCCCAGGTTGTTCTAGCATCGACGAGTGACCGCAGCGATCGATTTCGACCAGGTCCACCTGAGGAAGCAGGCGGCTCATCGCATGCGAAAAAGAGAAGGGAACCAGGGCATCTTCTTTGCCATGCAGCAAGAGCGTCGGGATCGTGACCGTCATGAGGGCTTGCAAGGGGTCCGTTGCCTCCGAGGAGAGGTCCTGCAAAAATGCCCCACCATAGGAGCGGAAATTCCACCATGCACGTTCGTTATAGCCCCTGATGGCATCAACGGTATCTTCATCCAGGCGTGAGGTGGTGAGCATCAGGCGGTCAAAGAAATGGGTCAGGAAGCGCTGGTGTGCGATGGAGTCACGTTCCCCCTCTGCGGCCTCCCCAAAGGTGGATAAGACCGGCTGAAAAAAGGGATCAAGCAGCATGTGGGACACATACGGTGCAAAGCCTCCAAAGAGGGACGCAAGCTGAATGAGGCCAACAATGTCCATGGAGGGTCCATAGCGATCGAGATAGGCACGGCAGATCAGGCCTCCAAAGGACCATCCAACCAGGACGATCGGCTTGTGCTCAATGTGTAGGCCCGTGATCACCGAGTGGACACATTCGGCATACAGGGCCGACGACAGCATGGTCCCATCATCAGACCCGGAAGATCTCCCATGGCCGGGCAGGTCGAGGCCAACGACAAAATGATCAAGGGCCAGCGTCGGATATTGATACCGAAAGCATCGGCGAGACTGATAGCCTCCATGGACGAGCACAATCGCCAGGGGAGCAGAAATATCACCATGGGTTTCAACCGAGAGATCGATCCCGGACGGACCGGAAAGAATTTGCTCGACAGGAGCAAGTTGAAATTGAAGGGGCATGGTCGCGGTTCACCTTTCTTGAGAAAAAGAGTTGGATCGTCGCCAGATGCAGCCATACCAAGGAGGCAACAGGGGGATTGGTTGCATCTGGCAAAGAAACAGGGAACAATGGGTTAGAGCGTGCGTCCAAACAGGAAACGCAGGATGAAGATGACGGCATCATAGTGCGACATGGGTGTGTCCTTCCTTTCTAAAAAAGAGCAACAATGGGTGATGTAAGTGAGCGCAAGAAGACACCTTGTATGCATGTTGTCCTTTCATACGGTCATTAGTGTCTCTATGAATGGGTGACGCTTCCGAGAGAAGAAGCGTTCAACACTGAACCTCAGATGAGAGGACGTGTCTTCTTGTTCTTCTGAAGAAAGTGTACCCGAAGCGAGGGCGTCCTCGCCTCAGTTTTTCCGTGAGTTTGTTGCGGAGTTTGTAGTGAATTTTTCGCGGAAATTCCATTGTCTACTCTGAAACTCATCTCACCTTCTCTACCATTTTTACATACAAAGTGATATAGTTAAATAACTACTTTTGTTTGAGAACACATTCTTTACCATATGATGAAAGATCACATTCATAAAACACTGTTCCTTTCCTATGCCCCTGAAGATGATTCCTGGCGGCAAAAGTTGGAAAGGCATCTCAGTGAACTCAAACGCCAGGGACGTGTTACGATCTGGCATAATCGATTATTGCCTCCCGGCAGCAATCAAATACAGGAGACCGATGCCCATTTTAACCAGGCATCGATTATTCTCTTGCTGATCAGCGACGATTTCCTTGCATCTGACTCCTGCTGTGCCGAGATGCAACAGGCTTTAGCACGACAACAAGCGGGAAAAGCACAGGTTATTCCTCTTCTTTTACGTCCCGTTGAGTGGAAACAAACCCCCATTGGTCATTTACATCCTTTGCCAATAGATGGTAATCCGATCACCCTGTGGAATGATGTGGATGATGGATGCATTGAAGACTGTCGCATCTGACATTCGTCGGGTCATTGAGGAATTCGCTCAAAGAGATGACACACCCGATACCACACGCCCCACTTTTTGGAATATCCCCTATGCCCATAATTTCTACTTCATTGGCCGCGAGGAAATTCTTTCCCAATTACACACAATGCTGAATGACCAGGAACGTACACATCCATATGCTATCAATGGGCTTGGAGGTGTTGGTAAAACACAAACAGTAGTAGAGTATGCGTATCGTTACCAGCAGCGCTACAAAGCCGTACTATGGGTACATGCCGCTACGACAGAAACACTCGCCACCAGTTACAATGAACTGGCTCACGTGCTCAATCTTCCGCAAAAGGATGAGACAGATGCGACCGTAATTCGTGAGGTCGTCACCATCTGGTTGCAAATACATGATCGATGGCTTCTGATCTTCGATAATGCCGATGAACCTGACTTAATCAGAGACTTCCTTCCAAAACACTCGACAGGACATATCCTGATCACAACACGGGCACATGATCTGCAAGAATTGGCGATTCGACTTCCTCTTCATGAACTGGACGAGGCAACTGGAGCACTCTTTCTATTACGCCGCATGAATCACCTTCCTCTGAATGCTCCCCTTGATCAAGCAAACGAAGATAGGCAAAAATTAGCAGGTGAGCTTTCGCAGGAAATGGGAGGCTTACCACTTGCACTTGCCCAGGCTGGCGCTTATATGGATAAAACAGGGAAAAGTCTCGCTGATTATCTCTCGTTGTACCGGACACACCGTTCAAAGTTGCTCGGTCGTCATAAGGACGTGCCACACGATTATTCTGAGCCTGTAGCAACAACATGGAACATTTCATTTGAGTGCATGATAAAACAGAATGCGGCTGCGGTAGACTTATTCCACTTTTGCGCTTTTCTGGCTCCAGACACCATTCCAGAGGAGATGATAACAGAGGGCAGAAAGTATCTCGGTGAGCACCTTCAGAGGACTGCTGGTGATGCATTCGCGTTTGATGAATTATTGGAAGATGCACAATCATATTCACTACTTCAGCGCGATGGCGAGAGAAGAATGCTTCTTATCCATCGGCTCGTACAAGTCGTGATCCATGACGGACTCCATACAGAAAAACAGCAGGAATGGCAGAAACGCGTGATAAAGGTTCTGGCCATGCCTGAAGTATTCCCATGGCCAAATTTTAAGGTATGGAAACAATGTGAACGCGTTGTGCCTCACGCACTCGAATGTCTAAACTGGCCAGCTCTTAAGGCTTTTATTTCGCTTGATATGGAAGCTGTTTGCAGAAAAACAGCACGCTATCTCATGGAACATGCACAATATAAGGAAGCAGAACCAATCCTTCAACGCGCTTTTTTTATATCTGAACAATTACAACAAATAGCGAAAGTATCAGCCCCCGATCCTTCTTTACGGTACGAACTGGCAAGCCTCTATCATGGTCAGGGGCGTTATAAAGAGGCAAAATCTTTCTATAAACAGGCTCTTTCCCTCGATGAACACATTTTGGCACATCCCCACTTCCATCAGGATAAACGCCTACGCCTGCATTTGCTTACTGAAATATCAGGTATCTTGAACAATTTAGCAAGACTCTACTACGACCAAGAGCGTTATAGAGACGCAGAACCTCTCTATAAGCAATCGCTCGATATCAGCAAACAGATACATGGACCAATGCACCCTGATACAGCCCAAAGCCTCAACAATCTAGCAGAACTTTACAGAGTTCAGATGCGTTATGCCGAAGCGGAGCCGCTATTCTACCGTGCACGCGCAATCCGTGAACGGGTACTGGGATCTGATCATCCCGCCGTAGCTCTCACATTAAACGCGCTGGCAACATTTTATCAGGATCAGCAGCAATATGAACAGGCCGAGTTGTTGTATCAGCGAGCATTAGGTATCAGCGAACAGGTGTATAAATCATATCATACTGATGTGGCCACAATACAAAACAATCTAGCACATCTTTATGAAATCACGGAGAAGAAAGTGGAAGCAGAGATACTGTATCTACATTCATCGAAGATCCTCGAACAACTCCTAGGAGCTGAGCACCCTAATACAATACATGCTCTGGATAGCCTGGGAAGGCTTCGTAAAAAGATGGGGAAGCAAGAGGAATAAGCAATTTAGCGTCCTCTCTATGATGCTCTGTGCGCCACCACATAAATAGCCCTCGTGTGGTAATACTGCTGCATTCCAGGATGAGTGCTATAAAATGTGATGGAAATGCGACCATCAACTTTGATGAATGACACACTACAAGGTTTCTTTACGCTCTCAGAAATCGTTGAACCCATTCGACCATTCTCTGCCTACTTGTTTCCCACACCGTTGGGGAAAGACTATGTCCAACGTCAGGATATTCAATGGAACAGAGGCGCTCCGGCGCAGTCGCGTAACGCGGCGTGAGTTGCTCGTGGAATGTCCTGGCCCTGATGCAAAGAGATTAGTCGGGAGACCTGGCCGCATGGGATGCTCCATTCATCTCCACGCAACAGTCAGTACAGGGAGACCTATCCTCTCAATGGGGAAGTCAAACTTTCTCCCTGGGAGACCTGGTATCCAAAACAGGAGACTTTTCGATCAGAGAGAGGAAGCAAAACCACAAAACCTGTCACACGAAGAGGGAGACCCGGTATCCAAAGCAGGAGACCCATCCTTGCTCTTGATGACACAATCGGGAGACCAGTGACACGACAGGGGAGACCTGTATGCAGAAACAAGGCTCCAATCGGCAATTCTGACACCAGACAAAGGAGACTTTTCAGCCCCCAACAGCAATGAGGCGACACAAATGGGAGACCTGACGGTCTCAGATGCCCTGCCCTCGAGTATCGATTCTGTATCTATACAGAAAATTTCTTCCCAGAAAGAAATCGAATTCGAGTCGCCTGCAGGTGACCCATGGACAGATAGTGAGGAAGAACTCTCCCAGGAAGCTGCGCAATATCTCATGCTGCTGGACGGGCCAGAATATGCGACTGCTGATTATTTGAGCACACATGCAGGCAAAAAAGCTCTGGGAGGATATAAAAATAAAATACGGCGCAATCCCCAATTGGCGCGGATTGCGGCCATCAACACGCTGCTGCATTGCTCCTTTTATGATCTCACCAGACAGAAGAAACCACTCGAAAACGCCGGGAAGTGGTTTCACAGCTCATTTGATCGCTATGCAGATCCACATCGACCAATGGAGATCATTGGGGAGATTCTTGATTGGGCTCGGTCTCCCTACACGTTGCAGGAGATCGCCCAGGCCTTGCCACGAGAACGCAAGCGGCAAGAGACCCAGTGGATGTCTCCAGAAGCAGCACACCTTCCCTTCTCATCCTGTGTCGTGATCCATCACCATCTGCAAGACAAGACGGTTGCCTTTCCAGTGAATCTTGCTGACGAGCAACGAGATGTTTTCCGTGGTGGGCCATTCAGACAGAGCGTCGAAGGATCATCAATGGAATTGTCTGCGTCGCCATGGATGAGTTTCTTGGAGGCGGAACAATTGGCCGATGAGATTCGCCGCGAGGCTTCCTGGTATCTGGAAGGCATCCATGTCTCCCCAGAGCCTCGTTTGGGCGTGAATGCTCACGTGGTGGAGGCATTCACACTGGAAATGCCGTTCCCGGTTACCTACCCTTCGCGACAGGATTGGTGGCTCCATCATCAGGAACAATTGAGACATCAAGAATGGAAAAAGCGGCGAAAGAAGAAAGTATAAGAAAGAGTTTTATCAGAAAAAATATTTTATCGAGAATGAACGGAGAAAGAGATGAAGACACCCATCTGGACGGAGGAGCAGATTCTCCTCGAACAATACGCCGAACGTGCCGCTCTCTCGGTCGTCCGGGGAGGCAATTTCACACAATGCTTGACCATGAATGGGCTGGCTCCCTCGATAACGGTGATGACGCCCACAAGCCAGCAGGTCACGATCCATGGGCGTGATCTGTTCAATGAACAAACCTGGAAGAAATTCGTGCGCACTCAGGACCAGGAATTGGAGCAATCCCGCCTGACTGGAACCGTTGACTCGCTCGTCAAAGGATATCGTTCCTGGTTGCTGACCAGTTACACATCACGCTATCAGGCCCTCTCAACTCAGGCTGAACTCGCGTGGTTTGAGCAGGTGACCCTTCTGGTGATCGTACGCAGAATCATGGAAGCCAAATATGCACGGTTTCTTCATGAGCAGCCCGACGCCTTTGCCGATCCCTGGGTTGCGGAAGAGATGAGCGTCCTCATGCGACTCAATAGCATGGCAAGCGAGATTGCCAAATCAATTCATCATATCGTTCGACAGAACGACTCGGCTCAGTCCCTTCTTGAGCGCCTGTACGCAACCCATGCGACCTATCTAGAGCACCGATCGCTGCAAGCCCGAACGCCGCTACCAGCCCTACCACCGGGAACGGCCATACCCCTGATAAGACTCTCTGCCGGGAAGGAAGAGCAATAATGCAGGAGAACGTTCAGACGATCTTTGCCTTTGAAGCCCTCGATGAGGGAGCACGCACCTTCGTCCAACAGAAAACGGATGAAACCCATCTGCTGCTCAAGCGAACCGCAGAAAATATTCTCGCCATTGGGTTGATTCTTCAGGCAGTCAAAGAGCGCCTGCCCCATGGGCAGTTTCGCCCCTGGCTTCAAGCAGAATTTGGGATGTCACGCATGACCGCCAATAACTTCATCCATGTCGCAGAAAGATTCGCGGACAAACGTCCAAATCTTTTACATTTGCCCGCGACCATTCTCTACGAACTGGCATCCCCTTCGACGCCCGAGCGCATCATTGAACATGTCGAAAAGGGGGAGATCCCGCCCACGATTGACGCGATTAAAGAAGCTAAAGCCGCGCTCAAACTAGCTCAGCAGGCCGAGCAACAGGCGCAGGCAACGGTTCAAGCAACGCAGCAGCGCCTGTTCCAGGTCCACCGACCTGGAGCAGCAGATCGCCCAGTTATCTCAGCAATTGATCGCCGTTCCTGAGCCAGTCGTCCAGATCCAGAAAGTGGAGGTACTCGTCATTCCGACCGAAGTAACGACGCAGATGGAAATGCTCCGGCAGCACCTGAATGACGCACGTTTGCAACGAGATCAGCTTTCTCAGCGAGTTGCAGAGTTGGGGATGCAGGCACGATCCCAGTTCATCAATCAGGACCTGGATGCGCGTGGACAACGCATTCGTCAACAGTGGCGACAAGTAACCAAAGAGTTGCACCAATGCGGTCTCCGTGTCCTGGCACAGTGGCCGACTCATCTGGATATTGAAGCATTTACCCAGGAGGAGTGGACATCCCTTCTGCAAACACAGGAAATCACGCGCTTGATCATGGAAGCCTGTCTCAGAGCAGGAAAGGAGACCGGGCAGGTTATCGAAGCAAGACAGATGGGATGAGCCACACTGAGATCTCTGAGAAAGACAGATGCCGAATCTTTTTGAAGCAGAAATTCTGCTTGAATTTGCCCAAAAAACCTCTCACAAACACACGCTGATGTGGTACTATACGAAACCGATGCGGCGGTGTACAAGAAGAGGTGAGACCCTGATGGATTGCAAAAGCCTGCCAGTAATGAGGAGGTATAAGGTCGAGACATCCTGGCAGCAGGAAGATGTGACATATGGATACATTGACGAAAGGAATACCGTTGAAAGACGATAGACAAAGGGGATCAATGATGGAAGAGACACCGCCAATTCACCCATTCCTGATCACCGTAGAGGAAGCGGCCAGGCTTCTCTCATTAAGTAGGACTATGGTGTATGAACTGATTAACCGAGAGAACCTGCCAGTACATCGCTTCAACTCTGCGGTCAGAATTAATCCAACCGAGTTACAAATGTGGCTCAACGAAAGGAAAACACGATAACATGGCAAAACGTCGAGAAAAAGGCGATGGTTCGATTTATCAACGTGAAAGCGACGGTCGTTATGTCGCCTATGCCCGTTTGGAGAACGGCAAGAAAAAATATGTTTATGACAAAACGCGTTCAGGGGTTGTGAAGAAACTGAAAGTGCTTCAGAAAAGTATTGAACAAGGGGCAGTGATCACCGCACAACCTGAGACTGTTGAAGTCTATCTGTCCTATTGGTTAGCAATCCACGAAGCAAAGCTCAAACCTGCAACCTTTATCGTGTATAACAACTACATAACCACCTGCATGAAACACATCGGGCATATCAAATTAACAAAGCTGACCGGAGAGCATCTTCAAAAAATGTACGCATCGCTCGCTCAAACACACAAGGCGAGTAGTATTCATACCATTCATGGAATCATCAAAACGGCCTTGAGATTTGCTCTGAGATGGAAACGAATAGCGTGTAACCCATGCGACGATTTAGATACTCCCCACATAGAGAAAGAGGAACGGCCCATCCTCCTGGCGAAACAGGCCAGAGCACTACTCGATGCCGCGCAGGATACGGATATCGGGTGTTTTTTAAGCATGGCACTCACGACTGGGATGCGTCGAGGTGAAATGCTAGGGTTACGTTGGTCTGATATTGATATAGAACAAAAAGCCATCAGGGTAGTAAGGACAGCAAGCTACATCAAACTTCCTGATGAAGGAAAATATGGATTTGTTGAGACGACTCCGAAAACAAATGCATCTAAACGCTCAATTCGGTTGACAGATTTCTTGATCAGTGTTCTCAAAACGCACAAAAAACAGCAACACGAAATGCGATTGCAAACTGGGCAAGAGTGGGCGAGAAAAGATTTAGTTTTCTGTGATCAATTCGGTGAGCATTTTCCTATTAATCGATTAACACTCCATTTCAAAAGGTTGCTTCGTGAGAACGATCTTCCCCAATTGCACATTCACGACCTGAGACATAGCGCGTCGACACTTCTTGCAAGCATGGGCGTTCCCGCAAAAGTCATCCAGGAGATATTGGGGCATTCCTCTATTATCGTCACCCAGAATCTGTATGGGCATGTGATTGAAGGCATGCAGGAGGAGGCAATGCAAAAAATGGATATGCTCTTTCAGTCAAATGGCTAAAATGAGCTATTGGCTACATTCCTGGCTACATTTTATGTCTCACACAAGGAGAGAAGCTGGTTCATGGAGTACTTCTACTATATCCCTATTATAGCATCACTGTGCTCCCATGTCTTGCCTTTTCTTTTTTGAGCGTCCGTGCCTGTTCGCACGATCCATACAAATCAGAAATGCGTGCGGATTAGGCTACATTTTTTGCTTCCGGCAAGCCTCTAGAGATCTTGCCGGAAGCTTCTGATGGCAACAATTCCAACGGCTTCACACAGCATTTTCCCACGGTTACTGGTGTTCTTGAGCAAGGAACTCGGTGGTTGCGGGGGGACCAGATGTGAACCATTCAGAGAAGGATCATCATATGACAACGCTT
>JACDAE010000156.1 GCA_013695595.1 Ktedonobacteraceae bacterium
CCCAATTACGCCGACGACGCCCCCAATTACGCCGACGACGCCCCCAATTACGCCGACACCCTGAGTGTAAGAGCATTCAGCGTACCAATTTTCCAGCATATCGTAACATTTCTCTTCATATGTACGCTATTCCCATATGTTATACTGTAGTGAAAAATGGGTCAATTTTCAGTCATTGAGGGGGTAAAAACCTTCGATGGCTTTTCGTGTTGTGCTGGCTTCTCGCCTTATTTGAGGAGTCTTTTGAGCTATGATTGAATTCTCCTTGCTTTCTTTTCCTGTGTGATATACTATCCCCATGTGTTATACGTGCTGGACGACATACTATACTAAAGATAGAGAGTTTGTTGAAATTGTCTGGCACATGGCTGGCTAACAGCTAAGTGATGCATACAACATTGACCTGGCATTGCAGGAATGCTGACCTTCAACTGCAAATGGCCTCACCTATTGGCGGTCTACCGATGTTTTGACATTGTATTCTGTACATAGAGTGGTAATACCCGCTAGTTTATAACGGGGGCCTGAAACTCAACGACGAGTGCCGACTTCATCCTTCTTGAACATCATTCAACTACACATTTATGAGGACTACCTGATTATGATGATGAAATTAGACGGAGCAATTTCGCCAGAAAACACATTATTTGTTTTGCTTTGCTTCGAAGGACCCGACGTCTACTCCACTGCCGGCGGTTTAGGTACTCGCGTCACCGAGCTAAGTGAAGCCCTGGCACAGCAAGGGTATACCACCCAGTTGATCTTTATCGGCGATCCCTACAAGCCCGGTACCGAGGTGCGTGAGGATGGCAAGCTGATTCTGAAGCGTTGGTCACAATGGATCAGCAAATATTATCCTAACGGCGTTTATGATGGAGAAGAGCATAAGCTCTACGATTTTAACGAAAGCGTTCCCTACTATATTTACAATGATGTTGTGCGCCCTGCTCTCTCTGAAGGCAAGGTTGTGGTGATTATGGGCGAGGACTGGCATACCGCTGAGGTGATGACCCGGACTTCCGATCTGTTGCATTGGTTCGGTGTGCGCAATAATGTTTTGATGCTATGGAATCTGAATAGCTTGATGTCATTGAATCGCATTAATTGGGGACGCCTCAATTTTGTGACAACCCTATGCACCGTAAGCAAATATATGAAGCATAAAATGTGGGACCTGAGTGTCAATCCTCTCGTTATTCCTAATGGCATTCCCGCTCGTCACCTGAAAACCGTGGATCAGGAAGCGGTAAGTCGTCTGCGCTCTATCGTGCGTCGTGGCAATCCAGAGCAACTCTTTCTTTTTAAAATAGGACGCTTCGATCCCGATAAGCGCTGGATGATGGCCATGGATGCGGTGGCACGCCTGAAAAATAGCGGTCATCCCGTAACGCTGTTCGTGCGTGGTGGCATTGAACCTCATGGTATTGATGTGTTTCGTCATGCTTATCAATTGGGCCTGACTATTCAGGATGTTACTGCACAACGCCCTAACCTGGAGCAATGCTTTACTGCCCTTGAGCAAGCACCCCCCGCCGATATCTATAATTTGCGCTTCTTCCTGCCTGAAGATTTTGTACGTACAACCTATGCCGCTGCCGATGCAACACTGGCGAATAGTGGACATGAGCCCTTTGGTCTGGTTGCTCTAGAAGTCATGGCTGCACAGGGCATTGCCGTAACTGGTAGCACCGGTGAAGATTATGCCGTCTCGTTTGAGAACGCAATCGTGACCGAGACAGACGATCCCGATGAGATCGTTGGTTATCTTCTCTATCTGCGTCGTCATCCTGAAGAGCAAGAACGTATTCGTACCAATGGATATCTGGCGGCCAAACAATTTTCCTGGGATCATGTGATCGAGAATCTTATTGGTAAGTTGGAGTTTCTTGCTCGTAAGCAAAACATCGTCTTCTCATCCCCCGTGCGAGATGATGCGAGTACAACGGTTGCTAGCAAAGATGGAACAGACCGCAAAACTATTGGTGATCCCATCCTTGGGGAACTTACTGTGTAGCCTTGAGAGGAAGGTTTGACATGGTTGCAGACCTTGCAATCTATACCATCGTGCACCAACCTCGTCGTCTCAAGCTGCCCGCGCAGCCGATTCCACGTGGTGCCTCGGTTGAAGATATTATTCATTGTCTTTTCGATGAACGCATGAATGAACGCTACTTTAGAAAGGTGGCGCAGTACAGTTATTATCCGGCTGCTCGCATGTTTTTAGACCTGGTACGTCAGGGTATGCGCCTGTCTATCGGTTTCTCGATCTCATTTTTGCGCCAGGCAGCTATATGGGATATGGATCTGCTGAATCTGTTCCGTGAGCTAGTGGCCGAGGAGAATGTAGAACTGATTGGCGTCGAGCCTTATCATAGCTTCCTTTTTCTGCTTGATATGCCAGCCTTTGTGCAACGTATGCAAGAGATGGTCAACGAGCTAGAAGATATCTTTGGCAAGCGTCCAATTGTGACGGATACAACCGAAATGTGTATGTCTTCGACGCTTTACAATGCGCTTGATGCTGTAGGCTTTCGTGGCGCATTAATGGATGGACGACCCTGGGTAATGGGCTGGCGCGAAAGTACGCATCTTTATCGCAATGGTGACGAA
>JACDAE010000160.1 GCA_013695595.1 Ktedonobacteraceae bacterium
ATTATGATCATCCTGTGGGCCATTTCAGCAAGACTCCATAAGCCCTGCTCTTGTGAGAAAAAGGAGCGTCTAGAGAAAATGGTTCTCCAGGCTCTCCTTTTGCTAATCCAGTGCGGCTACTTCTACGTTCTCAGGAGAGGACTCGGCGAGATACTGCTGGAGACGCTCCTCCCCACGTGGATTGATCAGAAAGGTTACAACATCCCCTGGAAGGATGACCATACTTCCTCTTGGAAAGAGCAGTTCGTCGTGTCGACGGATCGAGACCACGAGACTCTCAGCAGGTAATTGCGCCTCGCGCAAAGGAACATTTGCCAGGCGCATTCCTGCTTTGATCGTGGTTTCCAGCATCACCGTCCCTTCGACCAACCCACGCATGCGCCGTGAGTCCTTCGCCAGTGTCTGACGATAGAGACGGATGATGCTGGCGGCTGACAGGGTGCCAATGACGTGTTGCCCACTCCCTACTGCCTCGGCGTCAACCACGGGAGCCCAACTGACGCGCTGGCTGGTCAGTGCTTCGAGCGCCTCATCCAGGGTATCGTCAGGAGAGATGACCACAGGATCGCGATGAAGAACGTCTTTGACCTGCCGCTCCTCTCGTTCAGCTAGAGGAACACGCTGGATATCTGCCAGCGTCACGACCCCCTGCAAGTTGCCACGCTCATCGATCACCGGGGCCCCACTTTCAATGTGCTTCGCCAGTTGTTGCTCTGCCTCGGCCACTGTTTGCTCACAGGTAAACTGGACCGTCAGGGCTGCCATCGCCTGTCGTACCGCCAGGGTGGAGAGCAGTGGGAAAGACATTTGGAGGCGGTGGGCGGGCGAATCGGCGCGGGTATCAACCTGGCTGGTATAGATGCTCGCTTTCCCAACAAGGATCGACGCGATGCCAACGGCGATCATGGCTGGTGCCAGCATCGAAAGGTTCCCCGTCATCTCGGCAACCATCAGCATGACCGCCAGTGGCGCATGCGCAATCCCACCGAAGAGCGCCATCATGCCAACAATGACAAATGGTGCAGGCGTTGGGGGAAGACCCGGTAACACATGATAACAGAGCCTCCACACCAATGCGCCTAACATGCCTCCAATCACCATACCGGGGCCGAAGATACCGCCCGAACCGCCCGATCCAATGGAAAGGCCAGTCGTGAGGATCTTCACGAACGGAAGGAGCAGAATGACCCAGAGTGGTATCCCTAGCAACCCTGGTCCCCCCATGCTGACCTGAACCCAACCATATCCCATGCCCAATGCCTGCGGCAATACTAACCCGATCAATCCTACCAGTAACCCTCCAATGCCGGGCTTCAACCAGTTGGGAAGACGCAGACGATGGAAGAGATGGGTAATCCCATAAAAACCACGTGCATACAGCAATCCTACCCCTCCACAAAGGATGCCTAACACAACATAATAGAGGAGTTGTGGTGGTGAGGTAAAGGCCAGATTGCTATTCGTTGCGAAGATCGGGTTCCAGCCGGACCAGGACCCAAAGACGCTGTAGCCAACAATTGAAGCGATCAGAGCCGGAATAATGGCCTCAACCTCCAGATCATTTTTGTAGAGAATCTCCGCCGCAAGAATAGCTCCTCCCAATGGAGCGCGGAAGATCGCACCAATACCCGCACCGATACCAGTCGCCAGTGCAATACGCCGATCCTGCACATCCAGGCGCAAGATATTGGCCAGAATCGAGCCGAAGCCAGCACTGATCTGCGCCGCTGGTCCCTCACGTCCAGCCGAGCCTCCGGTGCCAATCGTGATCGCTGAGGCAACCAGCTTGACGAGAGGAATACGTGCCCGTATTGATTTGCCCTGGTGGAAGGCACCGATGGCAGCATCCGTCCCATGCCCCTCGGCCTCAGGAGCCAGGTTAAAGACAATGATGCCTGCCACTAATCCACCTGCGCCTGTAATGAGTGGCAATAACCAGGGACGCACCGCTGACCAGAATGGCATGACGACTGTCCCAGTCCCTTCACCAGCCGGATTAGGCGGAAGATAGCCGACCAGACGCCCCAAAAAGAAATCGGTCGAGAAATGGATGGCCGCATAAAAGGCAATAGCACCAACACCCGCAACCAGGCCGATCAAGGTACTAATGAGCAACCATTTGAGCAGATAGCGCGGACTCTCGAAACTGCGTTTGGTGCGCCGGATATGAAATAAGCGCCGTAAGAAGGTTATCAAGATATCTGGGTTCATCAGAACAAGCTCCTTGTGTCTTCGTCCCATACAGAGATGGGTGGGTAGCCATTCAATAAAAAAAGGAAAAAAGAGGGGCGCAATGCTCTGTTAGCTGGTGCGAATGCCATGCAAAATCATGCGTGCAACGATGCTTGCTTCCTGGGTAATTGCCTGTTCTGAGCGCCCCAAAACACGAGCCGAGAGCACATAGGACTCGGTGAGTGAGAGGATCATAAGTGCAGTCGTTTCACTCTTTTGAGTCGTTATTTCACCTCGCACCTGGCTCTCTTCGACCATCAAAGCGATCACCGCAACGTAATCGCGTAACAATTTGGTGGCCTCATCTTGAAAGGCACGGTTGACACCATAAAGGGCACTCATATACACATTAAAGCTGTCGCTCTCTTGCTCGGCAAGATGGACGAAAGCGCGAAACAGGCGCTCCAGGCGTTGTTGTAAGGTTCCATCAGGGGCCAATGCGGCACGAATAGAAGCCATCTGTGATTGCGAAATAGAGCGCAACATTGCTAGAAAGAGCTCGCGTTTATTTTCAAAGTACAAGTAGATGGTGCCCTTGCCGATACCCGCCAGTTCTGCAATGGTGTTAATATTGGCCTGATCGAAACCCAGGCGTGCAAATTCGCCTGCCGCTTCATGAATGATACGACGACGGGTTGCCTCGCGCATCTGTTCATCCACCACTTTGGGCATTGCGTTTCCTCACTTCATCGATTACTAGAAGATCATATAAATGGGTAGCCAGTCATTATCTTATACAGGAAGTATACATACTGGAGTGGAGTTTTGTCAAGATGGAGTGGTTTGACCATTTTCATTTGAGAGACATCACCCTAAAGAAGGCCGCTCTGGATCATCTATTACTTGAATCATTGCATCCTGTGGCGTGTTAGGATCGGCTTGTAGTATGCATACTTTCGTTTCCTTCGCGCCAGAAGCGGAGGTTGATCAGGCATGGCCCAACGCGCAATTGTTGGAGTTCAACCTCAGGCAATCAGTCGGGTAATGTGGGGTCAATTTACCCCTTGGTCTGAAGACCAGAGGCTTGTATCTGGTCT
>JACDAE010000195.1 GCA_013695595.1 Ktedonobacteraceae bacterium
GCACTTCTGGGAGGAGTAGAACATGAGCGAACAGAAAAAAGACACGGGCATGGTTCTGAAGATAGGCCATCTCTACCCAACTCTCATGAGCGTCGCTGCAGATAGGGGCAACCTTTTCTCGATAGAGCGGCGTTCCAGGTGGCGCGGCATCGGTGTAGAGGTTGAGCCGATCTATGTCAAGCAGACACCGGACTTCACAAAATACGACCTTATCCTGCTTCATGGCGCAGCCGACCGTGAAATGGAGGTTGCCTCGAAAGATATTCAGCAGAAAGCGGCCTCTCTCCACGAAGCTGCCGAAGCTGGCACGGTCTTCTTGAGCGTGTGCGCAGGCTATCAGTTGTTGGGCCATTACTATAAACCATTCAATGGTCCCGAACTGAAAGGAATTGGGTTGCTCGATCTATACACCGATGGCGGCGGAACGCGTTTTATGACCCACATGGCACTCGAATGCACATTTGATCAGAAGGGCACCAAAACGCTGGTCGGCTATGAGAATCACAGTGGACGCACCTATCTTGGCTCAAAGGCACAGCCGCTGGGCAAAGTATTAGCAGGCTGGGGCAATAATGGCAAAGATAGCGGCGAAGGGGCCATCTATAAAAACATTTTTGGCACCTATATGCATGGGCCAGTTCTACCCAAAAATCCCTGGTTCACTGATTTCTTGATCCAGCGTAGCCTGGAACGTCGCTATGGGAAATTCGAGCTTGAGCAATTGGACGACACAACAGAGAATGCTGCACACGAAGCTGCACTCAAGCTGGCGATGGAATTTAAAGGCACCATGTCGGCGATCGAAGCAACACCCTGGAAACGCTAAAACCGGGTTTAAAGGAATTTTGCATGCCAGCGAAACATGTTCGCACATTCAGTCTCTTACTCTGTCTCCTGGTTGGTTCTTTAGTGGCCTGTAACGTATTACCAGATGTGACGAATAATGGTACACCCGTCGTTTCGTCCTCGCCCGGCGTCTCGTCAAACGCTCCGGCGCTGAAGGTATGGTATCCATCAGCGCCGGGTGTTGATGTGCGCTATGAGGACTGGAAAACAGCCGCGCACCACGAAGATACGGTCACCATAGTACGCCTCAACTTGCAGAAGGTGCATATCAGTATCGGGTATCAGCCCGATACACCCTTATCCATGAACTCGTGGATGCACAAAACTGGCGCGGTCGCTATGATCAATGGTGGCTACTTCGATGCAACGAACAAACCCGAAGGACTGTTGATTGCTGATGGACAGGCCGCTGGTACCTCGTATACAGGGTTTGGCGGCATGCTCTCGGTCGATACTCAGGGCGACGTGAAACTACGCTCATTACGTGACCAGCCCTATGATAGCGGCGAACAATTGCAGCAGGCAACCCAATCTTCGCCTATGCTTATGATCAATGGACAACGTACACAGTTCACCGCCAATAGCGAATTCCAACGGCGCAGCGTCGTCGCAACCGACAAACAAGGCAACCTGTTATTGATCGCCAGTCCCGCCCAGGAATTCACGCTCGATGAGATGGCTGATCTGCTGGCAGGCTCGGACCTTTCCATCCAGAATGCGCTGAACCTGGATGGTGGCTCATCCACTGGATTATATGTGACAGGGAAACAGGCCGTGACCATCGATCCTTTGTTACAAATTCCGATCGTGATTGAAGTAAAATAACACTATGACAACCTTACAACTCGGATTTCTCGCCTCGCATGGTGGTAGCGGCATGCAAGCGATCACACACTCCATCACCGCTGGACGACTCGATGCACAGGCACGGGTCGTCATCAGCAATAATAGCCAATCGCAAGCCTTAGCCTTCGCACGAGAGGCGGGAATACCTGCCTATCATCTAAGCGAGAAGACCGCTCAAACAGCCGAGCAACTCGATATTACTATCTGTGAAACCTTGCTCAAACACGATGTTCAACTGGTTATCCTCAGCGGATATATGAAAAAACTTGGTCATCAAACGCTGAGTGCGTATAAAGACAGAATTATTAATATCCATCCTTCGCTACTCCCTAAATATGGTGGTCAGAGTATGTTTGGCAGACACGTCCACGAGGCGGTTCTGGCTGCCGGAGATGACAAAACGGGTGTTACCATTCATCTCGTTGACGAATTCTATGATCACGGCAGAATTCTCGACCAGTGTGAGGTGCCCGTTCTCCCAGGCGATACCGTCGAGAGTTTGCGGGAGCGTGTCTTAGAACGGGAGACAAGCTTCTATGTAGAAGTATTGCAACGTCTTTCCAAAACCACGGGAGTGTAAACGGCACCCCTACACCAGCGTCGGGAATATTTATTTACATCATGCAATTTTTGCGTATTCCATGCAATTTTATCATATGATGTTAGCCAATACTGGTGTAGGGGTGCCGCTTACAATCCCATGGTGGCGTCATTAACCAATAACCGTCAATGCTCTGCAAAAACGTACACAGTGAAATCGCACACGGGCCTGTATCCTATCTTCTGATAGATGCTATTCGCGGTAGGATTGGCCAGATTCGTAAACAGGCTACAATATTTCCAGCCCTGATCGAGCAGCAACTGGCTGAGAGCGGCGACACAATTTGATGCATACCCATAGCCACGTTCTTCCGGCGGCGTATAGACTGGACCAATACTGATACCATTCACAAGCGGACGGTTTTTCTGCGCCATTGAAACAATACGTTTATCCAGCGTCTCCCAGATATACATATTGCGACCCCGCACACTCTCTTCTGCCCTCTGCCATGCAACCTCCTGATCCTCTCCATGCACTGCTTCCTGATCGAAGGCAAACATCCAATGCTTGATAAGATCCAGATCGTCTGCGGTGGCAACACGCAATCTACCCACCGCACGTACAGGGGGCACAACCTTATCCAGATCAAACAGGCGCTCAAATAAACCCACTCTATATGATTGACCTGTCAACTTTTCCCACATCTGCGCGAATCTTTCAGAGATCCGCGCTGGCCCTAACACACCCGGAACAGGCCAGTTTGCACGCTGAAGATCCTGGATCAAGAGGGAAAATGCCGCGTCGCTTTCGTCCTCCAGGCTCGCAAGAATGATATTATGTGGAGGCGTCATACAGGCTGCAACCAGCAAACGGCCTTCATCTTCAATAGTTGCCAGATAGAAACTCGTATAGAGTGCTGATTTTTTCACACCTGCTGCAACACCCAGAAGTAGCCCATGAGTGACTTCATCCTTTTGCAGCGTAGGACGCACTTTTAATAGAAATTGGTCCGGGTCCTGGTAAGTAGTGATGAACATAATATGCCTCCTATCATAAAATTACGACATTCTCACGTCGTATATTCGCCATTAATACGCACATATTCGTACGAAAGATCACAGCCCCACACGGTTGCACTGGCATCACCGAGGCCGAGCGAGACGGAGACGAGCACATCTGGACTGTGCAGGTACGCTTCGAGCTTATCCAGGTTATCATCTCCAAGCGAGCGTCCTTGATAGACGAGCAAATCACCAAAGGAAATAGAGATTTTTTCGGGCACAATCTCCGTCTGCTCCTCACACTTGCCAATCGCCATCGCGATACGCCCCCAATTGGGGTCTGCGCCGAAGATGGCCGTTTTGACCAGAGGCGAATTGACGATCGATTTGGCAACGCGTTTGGCCTGGGCAAAAGATGTCGCACCACCAACCCTTACCTCGATCAGTTTCGTCGCCCCCTCGCCATCGCGTGCAATCTCTTGCGCAAGCTCGATCGTCATCATCTGGAGCGCCTGGCAAAACTCATCAAGATCCACTTCGCCCGCCATGCCATTTGCCATAATAGCAACAGTATCGCTGGTGCTGGTGTCGGTATCAATGCTCACCATATTATAGGAAAGATCAACGGCTTCTTTCAGGCACTGCTTCAATACATCGGGCGCAATCTTTGCATCGGTAACCAGATAGCTGAGCATGGTTGCCATATTTGGCTCGATCATGCCCACGCCTTTCGCCATCCCAACCAATGAGGCATTCCCAATCTTACATGAGCGCATCTTCGGGCGCGTATCCGTAGTCATTATTGCCAATGCCGCCTGCTCCAATTGGCCGCGCTGCATTTCGTGGCCGATACCCTGGATACCTGCACGGATCTTCTCCATGGGCAACTGGCGACCAATCACACCGGTTGACGACACAAGCACATCTTCAGGCGCGATATGCAATTCGGCGGCAATGAGTTGCGCCGTTTCATGCACATTCGCCATCCCCTGCTCGCCGGTCGCGACGTTGGCATTCTTACTATTGATAACAAAGGCTTGCAGGCGACCATCGGCAACATGTTCGCGATCAACAACGATGGTTGGTCCACAGAAGCGGCTCTGAGTAAACATCGCAGCAGCCGAGGCGGGCACATCCGACACGATCACGGTAAAGTCGAGGGTATGGTCTCGGATGCCAATATTTTTTGCGCAAGAACGAAAACCTTGCGGCTGGAAAGGTAAGTTTTGCATAAAAAAGATCCTCTTATTCCTGTGCCTCTTTGATCAGGCACTTTTGCTTTCAAGCAACGTCAGCGTGAAAAAGGCTCCCTCACGCAGTTCCTCCCACCCATGAGAGGCATAAAAACCACGTCGATATGACTCGCGGTCACGCCTATTCATCAGGATCAGACGTGCACAGCCTCTTCTGGACGCCTGCTCTTTGATCATATCGAGTAAAAGCGTGCCGATGCCTCTTCCCGATACAGAGGGATGCACGAATAATTCTGATACATAGCCATCGATGCCACGTGAAAGGGCTGGAAACCAGTGCACGACGCTATAGCCAGCTATGGTTCCATCGGCAAGCTCAGCCACCAGTATCGTATGGGTACCTTCTTGTTGGCATTGCGCCAGACGCTGTGCCACCTGATTTTGCGTATATGTCGGCATCTCTTTATTAATGCGCTCGTACCAACCGATGGCACGTAAAATTGTATCAATACCCCCGGCATCTTCCAGGGTCGCGTCTCGAATAGTTATCTCTGTATGCAACGTGTGCCTCCTTCCAGAACCGCCCCACAATAACAATTAGAGTGATTTGATGGCTCGTAGCCAGGATTGCGCGATAAGAGCGTGACCCGCGAGCGTAGGATGTACGCCATCGCCCGTCCAGAATGTTGGCTCACGCCGCGTAGCCGCCTGGGCAAAGATTCCATCCAGCGGCACAAGAATGGCTGAGAACTCACGCGCCAGGCGTTGGACCACTTCTATCTTAGGGTCCAGATCCTCACGCCACGCTTCACGATCCGCAGGCGTCGACAAGACAAAGGGCTCGCACAGGATCAGTCGCGCATTCAGATGTTCGCGTGTCTGCTCCAAAATAGCTCGATAGGCCGCTTCATACTCCTGCACTGACGTGGGATCATTGCTATCATAACGCCGCCATGTATCATTGATGCCAATCATAATTGAAACCCAACCCGGTTGCAGATCTATGCAATCTTCCTGCCAGCGTGCCCGGAGATTTACCGCACGATCTCCACCGATACCTCGATTGAGAAAACGCACAGATTTCTCCGGATAAAGCGCAGAAAACCAGGCTGAGGCCATCATCGCGTAGCCATAACCCATGTGATCGCTTTGATAGCGGTCACGACCCGCATCGGTGATACTATCGCCCTGAAAAAGAACTACTGCTCCATCTTCAATCAGTGATGACATGTATGCTCCTTTAATGCAACCGGGCGCACGCAAGGTGACGCCCCTACGCCAGAATGGAATCAGACAATAGCTATGCTAGGCAATCATGGTATGAGCAAGATTGCCCTGGCAAGGATCAAAGAAATTTCCCTGTTGCTTTACCTTGGTTGAGGATGCTGAAACCGCTGTATCTCCTCTTGAATGACCGACACGACCTCGTTTAGAGGTACGATGCGACTCTCTTTTTGCGCACGTAATTTTAATTCGATGCCGCCATTCTTCAGTGAACGTTTGCTGACAACAGCACGGAGCGGCAAGCCAATCAAGTCGGCATCGTTAAATTTTATGCCTGCACTTTCGCGACGATCATCAAAGAGCTCCTCAACGCCTGCGGCGAGCAGATCAGCATAGAGTTGCTCGGCAAGCGCCTGATTCTCCGGTCGCTCCAGGTCAAGACCAAGCAAAGCAACCCTGTAGGGAGCGACGCTGAAGGGCCAGAGAATGCCCTTCTCATCATGACATTGCTCAACGATAATGCCTAGCAGGCGACTGATACCGATGCCATAGCAGCCCATCAACATTGGTCGGGCCATGCCCTCGGCGTCGAGGAAAGTGGCGTCAAACAGCTCGCTATATTTTGTGCCGAGCTTGAAGATATGTCCCATCTCGCTTCCGCGCTGTGTCGAAAGCGTTCCACCACAACGGACACAGGTGGCTCCATCGTAAGCAGAAGCGATATCTTCCCAGATATCCACGCGAAAGTCACGCGGATAATTCACGTTTTTGACGTGATAATCAATGCGATTCGCGCCTGCCACAAAGTTATTGCCCTGCCGCAGCGAAGGATCGGCAATAATAAGTATACCCGCACTTTTCGCCAGTGGCGAGGTAAAACCAGCTACAATATCAGCGGCGCGCAATTCTTCATCGGTCGCAAGGTGCAGATCGGCGGCGTTGATGCCTGCCCGGTAGAGGGTATTGGTCAACTTCACCTCGTTGACCTCCAGATCTCCGCGCAGAGCAACTAGAATAACGCGACCATGAGCAACATAACAGACCGCCTTGAGCGTTTTTGCCGCCGTTATATGCAAGAAAGAGGCCAGATCACTGATGGACTTGCAACCAGGCGTGTAGACCTCTTCCAGAGCTGCCTCCTGTTCGGTTGGCAATGGAACGCGCACGAAATCGGCCTTCTCACGATTGGCTGCATAATCACAGGTAGAACATTGCATCGCATCATCTTCACCAGCCGCAGTCAAGGCGATGAACTCGTGCGAGTCCTTGCCGCCGATTGCCCCACTATCGGCTTCAATGGTGAGAAAGCGCAGGCCACAACGTGTGAAGACGGCATTATACGCGGCCCGTATCGTGTCATAACTATTGGCGAGTCCGTCTTCGTTTGCATCGAAGCTATACAGATCCATCATCAAAAATTCGCGCGTACGCAAGAGGCCGCCGCGTGGACGTGGCTCATCGCGCAATTTAACCTGGATCTGATAGATGAGTTGCGGGAGGTCGCGATAGCTGCGCACAAAGTCTTTTGCGAGCAGCGTCACCACCTCTTCATGCGTCGGACCAAGCACCATCTCACGCTCTTTACGATCTGTAAGACTAAACAGGACCGGACCATAGCCTTCCACACGGGTTGGTCCTCCGTCGGCGGGGCGCTTTTCCCAGAGCTCTTTAGGCTGGATCACAGGCATCGTAACTTCCTGTCCACCAGCGCGGTCCATCTCCTCACGCACGATGCGCGAGATTTTTTGGATGACACGGTTGCCCAGTGGCAAGAAGCTATAGACGCCAGAAGTCAATTGACGCACAAAGCCTGCACGTGTCAGGAGTTCTGCATTCCCACCTTCAGAATCGCGTGGAGCTTCACGCAACGTAGTCGTTAATTGTTGCGAGACGCGCATATGATCCTCTCTCTCTTTACCTATTAATACGAACGCGCAAAGATCGCTTCACAGGTTGCCGGCTTCCCAGTGTAGAAGCAATTGCCCTGGACGCCACCTTCGGGCTGATCAAAAGGAATCACGCGCAAGGTTGCCTTCGTCTCTTCCTTGATCGCCAGCTCGGCGGCGCTATCCTCAGCCCACTTTACGCGCACAAAGCCGCGTTTCTCAGCGATGATCTCCTTGAATTCAGCATACGTCTCAGCTGAGTGCATATTCTGCTCACGGAACGCCAGTGCACGCTGGAAGAGTGCACTCTGCACTTCCTCTAAGAGGGCGGGCAGACGCGTCTCCAATGCATCAACGGAGACGACTTCTTTCGCGCGTGTATCGCGCCGCACCAACACAACGCTATTGTTCTGCACGTCGCGTGGGCCGATCTCCATACGCACAGGCACGCCGCGCATCTCCCACTCGTTGAACTTCCAGCCCGGCGTGTTCTCGCTCACGTCAACTTTCACACGCACTTTGCGCTTGAGCATTTTCTCTACGCGTTCCAGTAGACCGCTTACCTTTGATTTATCGGCATCATTGCGCCAGATCGGTACAATGACGACCTGGTGCGGTGCCAGACGCGGAGGCATAATCAGACCTGCTTTATCGCCATGGACCATAATCAAGCCACCGATCATACGTGTGCTCATCCCCCAACTGGTAGTGGCACAATATTTGCGTTGTCCATCCGAATCGAGATACTGGATCTCGAAGCTCTTGGCGAAGTTATTGCCCAGATTATGGCTAGTTACGGCCTGCAAGGCTTTCCCATCGCCCATCAGCGCCTCGATAGAATACGTGCGCAGAGCACCGGCGAACTTTTCGTTCTCGCTCTTGCGTCCAGCCAGCACCGGGATCGCGGCATCTTCTTCAGCAAAAGCACGATAGACCTCCAGCATCAAGCGTGTACGCTCTTCGGCATCATCGAGCGTACGATGTGCGGTGTGGCCCTCCTGCCAGAGAAATTCGGAGGTGCGCAAGAAGAGAGCTGTACGTTTCTCCCAACGCATCACATTATTCCACTGGTTAATCAACAGCGGCAGGTCGCGATAACTCTGAATCCAGCGAGCGTAACTATGGCCAACGATGGTCTCGCTGGTTGGACGAATCGCCAGCGGCTCTTCGAGTTCCTCGCCACCACCACGCGTCACCCAGGCGACCTCTGGCGCAAACCCCTCGATATGTTCGGCCTCACGCTCTAGAAAGCTGCGCGGAATGAGCAGTGGAAAGTAAGCATTGACAACATCGGTCTCTTTGAAACGCTGATCCAGATGCTGCTGAATGTTCTCCCAGATGGCATAGCCGTAGGGACGAATAATCATGCAGCCGCGCACCGGTGCATGATCGGCAAGTTCCGCTTTCAGTATTACCTGGTTGTACCATTTTGAAAAATTGTCTTCCTGATCGATAATTTCCTCGACGTACTTTTCAGTATTAGCCATTAGCTACCCCTTTTTGTGTTCCATATGGCTGGAAAATGAGCATAAAAAAACTCGTCCCCAGTAAGGACGAGAGTATAAACCCCGTGGTACCACCTCATTTGAACTCTGCATTGCTACACAGTTCCGCTCACGCGGTCGAAAAACAACCGCTCCTCGTAGATAACGGTGAGGTGTCCGGTCAGCTTGTCACTGACGCTCCCAGGTGGGTTCGACGCGGTATCATCAACCGACTTGCACTCTCTCGGCTCGCTGTTTGATTGCCCCGACGTGTACTGATCCTGGTCTGTGCGTTCACACTATTTTGTTCTTTGCGCCAAGAATACACTATAGCATAGGATGTGTCAAGCGTTGCAGAAAATTGAAAAATAAGGTCATTGCAATTTTACATTAAGCGAATGTAAAGATAGAGATAAATTATGTTTATCTCCCCAAATGACACTATATAAAACATAATTAAAAGACTTGACATACAAAGAAACAGTGGGTATAGTAGAAGTAGTAACAAAAATAATCGGAGCATCGTGTCGTACAACTCTCAGTATGCTTGTCCTACTAGATGAGAAATGGGGTAGACCGATAGATATCCGGAGCATTCTGAATACAGCGCAGGTCGCAGAGCAGCCTGTTCCTTATGCACTCAGTTTGAACTATAACAACCTCTTCAAGATTCAACGTGTCCGCAACGCCTTTCCACTCAGTCCGGTGAGTTATTCTAAGCTGGCCTCGTACCTGGAATGTCCCTGGTGCACGGTGATGCAAAAACCTAAAAAACGGACGAAAGAACCTATCCATTTTATACCAATCCAACAGGGAAGGCTCTTCGGGGGCAGCCAGCCTGATCCAAGAATGGTTGGGACATTACTCCACACATTGGTGAATGTCATGCATGCCTCCGACAGTCCACTATCAGCAGAATTGAGGGCTGATCTCCTGGCCGACCCCGCTGCGTTCACCCATTTCCTGCGCTATGATGCACTAGAAGCGCTGCAACAGGCTGGGAAGATCAAACTCGCCATGTTTTTCAACGAACTGAGTCAACAACCAACACTATTTCGCACAACGTTGATAACACCAATGCTGCAATATCAACGTGAACTCATCTCTACACAAAGCACTGTTTTCGCTGCCTCCGAGCGTTTCCAACTCAAGCTTTTATCGACAAAAAATACGTTTGTCGATTATCCAGACAGAGGAGGCCACATTGCACTCGTCGGGGAATTCGATCAGATTCGCGTGCGCACTACAGGAAATAAGCATCTTAATAGTGGCATCCCTGCGATTATTGAATTTAAAAAAGGGCTGGGTGGCAAAAAATCTGGTAATACCACTCAACAATCACTCTTCGAAGAAGCGGCAGAACAAAGTGAAGCGGCGGTTATGGCCCTGATTGAGTGTATCTTTTATCTTGACTGGGCCTTGAAAAGTGGCTATGCGACCCCGGCTCCAGATCACGACTGTCAACGCAACCCGCTCACGGAGATACCACCTGAGAGCATTCAGGTACAGATGGGCTATGTGACGCTTTCGGCTCAGGAATGTCATCAAATGGCCCGTGAGGCATTTGGTCGCTTCAAAGAAACGATTCACTGGGAGCCTTACATCACAAAATAGTCAGGGTGATCTCTACGCAAGATATCTTCAGCAAACTGTTCGGTTAGCTCTTCCTCCATCCAGGGATACCATTCGGGATGTTCGTAAAATACGACCATCATGTCCTTCTCCTGCTCAAAAGCCAGGCAATCATGCCAATACTTCCCGAAGGAGAGACCTTTCACGCTCAGGTTTTCTTTTGCATGCTCGCGCTCAATCAGTAGACCGCCATGTTCCTCTGTCTCAACCCAGAAGACGCCATCGGCGAGTTGGCGTCGTGTGTGCGCTGCCCCCCAGGGAGTATCCATACTGTCAGGCACAGATTCACCTGCTTTCTCACGTAGTGGGGTTCCTTCTGCATAGTTTAACACATTATGCAGTGGTTGAGAAACGGTTTCAGGTATATAGCTGCACATCACAGCGCTCCTCCATAAGTCACGACTTATAGGTCTTATTATTTGAAACGAGCATCAACGACAGATACGCGAGATTGGCTACCTCAAATGGGATTAGTAAGAGTATAGAACAAAAATTCCAATAAGTCAAGGATCTATAACTTTTGGCATTTTCATCTTTCTTTGCACCCTGCACACATCCCATATGGACAAAATATACGATCATTGGAAGGATGAGCTACTAACGGAATATTCTACTGCATCAGCGTGTTACCGAAAGAATAGGG
>JACDAE010000207.1 GCA_013695595.1 Ktedonobacteraceae bacterium
CAGCCACCGCCAATCGTGGCACCAGATGCGATGGTCGTTGTTCTGTTGATGGGTATCCTGGGAGCCATACAGTTCTACTTCCTGACGCGCAATCGTTACAAGGTGTAGTTGGCGAAGATAGAGCTCTATAAGATCTCATAAGGGTGGAAGGATGAATAATTATTCATCCTTCCACCCTTATTTTGTACGTCTGGCAGTTGAGCATGCTATAATGGAGAATAATTCGAGAGTGGGAGGAACTATGTATGCAGTGTGAGCAGCCCCTTAAGGTTCTGATCCTTGCTGCAGAAATTGTGCCATTTGCCAAAGTTGGTGGGTTAGCGGATGTGGTAGGGGCGTTGCCGAAAGCTCTCCAGGCGCTTGGTCATGATGTGCGCCTGATAATGCCCCGCTACAGACAGGTCGACACTGAGCGTTTTCAGTTGAAGACGATCTTTGATTCTGTATCGGTGCGTATGGGAAGCTTCCAGGTGCCAGTAAGTGTCTGTGAAGGGGAGATAGGGGATCATATACCAGTTTATATGATAGATGCACCACGCTATTTTGATCGTGAGAATATCTACGGTTATACAGACGATGGTGAACGCTTCATTCTATTCTGTCGTGCGGCTCTGGAAGCTGTGCGCACGTTAAACTGGTCGCCAGACATTGTCCATTGTAATGATTGGCATACCGGAATTGTGCCAAACTGGATGCATACGGTTTATCATACCGATCCCTTGTTTGCGAATGCTGCTACTGTCTACACCATTCATAATCTCGCATATCAAGGAATTTTTGGCTATCGTATCCTTGAAGTCGCAGGTGTCGCGACTGGTGGCTTCCTCTATCCTCAGATCACCGAGCTAGCAAACGTTGTAGATATTATGGGACGCGGCATCTTGTTTTCTGATGCTATTACAACAGTCAGCGAACGCTATTCGCAGGAGATCCTGACGCCAACTTTCGGAGAGAAGCTGGATCATTTGTTGCGTTCACGTCGTGATCGCCTGTTTGGTGTTCTCAATGGTGTTGATTACCAGGAGGCAAATCCAGCCACCGACCGCTATATCCATACCCATTATGATGCCGATTCCCTTGACAAACGTGCAGAAAATAAAGCCTTCTTGCAGGAATATGCGCACCTGCCTGTTCAGGAAAATGTGCCTTTGTTGGCGATGATTTCGCGTCTGACGGATCAAAAGGGACTCGATCTGATCGCTCGTGTCATTCAGCCTCTGTTGACGCAAGGCGTTCAATTTATCATATTGGGCATTGGTGATCAGCATTATCACGAGTTATTGCAAAATCTGGCGGCACGCCATCCAGAGCAGATTGCGATCTTTCTCACCTTTAACACTGAATTGGCGCAGCGTATTTATGCTGGCAGCGACATGTTTCTGATGCCTTCGCGTTTTGAACCCTGTGGGTTGAGTCAGATGATCGCTATGCGCTACGGAAGCGTGCCGATTGTGCGGCATGTGGGCGGCCTGGCTGATACCGTGCAGGAATATAATACGCTCACAGGTGAAGGGAATGGTTTCGTATTTGCTAACTACGATGCCTGGGAACTTTTTGCCGCTATCGTACGTGCCCTCTGCGTCTATCGTTTCAAAGACGCCTGGCATGAGATCCAGAAACGTGGCATGGCCGCTGATCACTCCTGGTATGCCTCTGCGAAACGCTACGTTGAGATTTATCGCGATTCGCTGGAGTTCCATAAAAGCGGGAAATAAAGTGTCCTGTATTCATATAATGCACATAGGATCTTCGCCATTTGCGTAAGGGCGCCACCTTGCGTGCGCCCTTACGCAAATGGATTCAGTTAGAGCCAATGGTCCTTGCAATCTCTTTTCTTAATGAACACATTCTTACACATTGCATGTTTTTGTTATGTATGGTTCCAAAGTTTCTTTATATTATGTAATGTTTGAAGAGTGAATAATTTTAGTATCGTATAAATTTCCGCTTTTTGCGACTTCCTCCGTATTAATAAACAAGAAGAGGTGTACTCAAATAAATTTGACATCGTACATGAAGATGATTATACTGTAAGTAAATACAGATATAAATGTCTTTATGGAGGTTTGGGTAACGTGGAAAGTGAATTTGTAGCGGAAAGTGTGTGGGCTTATGCTGAAGAGGGGGTGGGGTATGATCCTGAACTTTCTCAATGTCGTCTTGCATTTCCCGTTTATGCGACGGATGAGTTCTGGAAAATCGTTGAATGTGCGGATACATCAGCCGAAGTATTGGTTCAGTGTTTACGTATCTCGGTTCAATATAGGGATGATCAAGGACGCAATACCATTTTTTCGATTATTGTGCGTCGTATCCAGCAGAGCAATGAATACTGGGCCACCAGTGTGCTCAAAACGCTCCCCCTCACGCCCGATGAACGCCAGGCCCTTTTATGTGATCTGTGTGCCGATCTTTATGAGAGCCTGCTGCGTGCGTTAGTGGATCAACAGCGTCCATTCTGGGAAGAGAATTTTTTACATGCCCTCCAGTTTGAACGCAGACATGTCTATCAAGCCTTTATGATGCGTGAGGGACGTTGGTGTGATCGACAGGTAAAGCAGGGTACGCGTATTCCACGGGCACTGGTTACGCGCCTGGATCAGCCGTTAGCACAAGGCGATGGCAATACCTGCATCCTGGAGATCGAAGACGAGCGGGCGCATAGAATGTTACTGGCGATTGAGACGAGTGATCTGTTACGCCTGGTTTTGCTTTTGCCCGTTAAACTGAAAGCGGTTGTGCTGCTTCTCTTCTGGGAAGGACGATCAGAGAAAGAAACGGCACAATTCTTAAATATCACTGATCGTACAGTACGTAATCGTAGGCGTGAAGCATTGAATTTGTTACGCGAGGCATTACATCTTGAAGAAGAACACTTTACGCGCTAACGCACACAATGAAGCGATCGTGCATATCACTGCTCAATATGTTGAGCAAGTTCAGGCGGGGTGGAAGCCATCTCTAGGCGATTATCTTGTGCGCTATCCAGCGTATATCGATGCGCTTGTAGATTTTGTCGCCTATTATCATGCCTTTGAAGAACATAGTATGCAAAAAATAGATGGGATTGAGGCCCTCTCTGAAGTTTCTCAAAGGGCTTTAGAGCGTGCGTGGTACTATATTTCTCAACCTGAGGACAATCGACCATACCAGCTTTCAACGTTACTTATGAAAAGAGATAATCTGTGTATCTCTCTTGCTTCCCTGGCAAAAGAGCTTGATTTGAGTGTTGATATTGTGATGCAATTAGAGCAACGTGAAATAGACCCGGTAAGTATCCCTCTGGAGCTTTCCATGCGTCTCTCACGGGTAATACAACAACCGTTGTATCTCATTCAGGCATATCTGGTCAATAGTCAGCAGCAATTCTCTCATAAAAATAGAGAGACACGACTGAGGGTTGCTGAACAACAAAAGACCTATGGAGTGCCTGTGAGAGAAGGTATGCTCTCGTTTCGGCAGGCACTGATCGACAGTGAACAGGTATCAGATCGACAGAGAGATTGCTGGTGCAGGATTATTGAACGCGAAAATATGTAGGTAGAGGGAAAGTAATGACACAAAAAATAGCCTATCTGGATTGTCATTCTGGTATTAGCGGCGATATGTTCCTGGGAGCGCTTCTCGATGCGGGACTTTCGTTGGAGAGCCTGAAAGAAATGTTAGCGCAGTTGCCTCTCAGCGCGTACCAAATCACGCTGGACCCATTTGTAGATAAGGGCATCCACGGCTCTCGCTTTGACGTAATACTCTCAGAGCAAGAGCAACCAACGCGCCACTTGTCAGATATTGCAGCGCTCTATCAGGCTTCAACCCTACCGCAGCGGATACGTGAAACAGCACTTGCCATCTTTCATTGCCTGGCTGAAGCTGAAGCCACGGTCCATCGATCAAGTATAGAAGAGGTCCATTTTCACGAAGTGGGAGCGATCGATGCCATTGTCGATATCACAGGGGCCGCTATCGTTATTGAGATGCTTGGTATCACGCAGATATACGCCTCTCCTTTGCCGCTGACACATGGGCACGTAAAGACGGCCCATGGCCTGCTCCCCGTTCCTGCCCCCGCAACGCTGGAGATTTTGCGTCGTGTGGGTGCACCCTGGCGGCCATCATCTGCCGAAGGAGAGTTGGTAACCCCAACAGGCGCAGCCATTCTCGCAACCCTTGCACGTTTCGAGAAGCCGATGATCGCTATCGAAAATGTCGGCTATGGGTTTGGACGTAAAAGTCTTCCCTGGCCCAACTGCTTGCGCCTTTGTCTGGGTCAGGATCTGGGAATTGGAGATATGAGTGGTGAAGAGCCAGATGTGGATTGGATAACAGTTATCGAATCAAATATTGATAATATGAACGGCGAGTTGCTTGGAGGATTGATGGAGCGCCTCTTTTCCGCTGGAGCGTTGGATGTAAGTTATGCACCTCTCCAGATGAAAAAGAATCGCCCGGCAACACAGATCACCGTTATCTGTACACTTGAAGATGGTGAACGACTCTCTCAACTTCTCTTGCGCGAAACGAGCACGCTGGGAGTGCGTATTCAACAGGTACAACGCCGCAAAGCTCAGCGCACTCAACAACAAATTGCCACACCATTTGGAACCATGAGCGTAAAGGTAAAACGTCTGGGTTCTCGCATTATTAGCGTTGCTCCTGAATATGAGGAATGTAAGCGTGTTGCCCATGAGCAAGATCTTGCTCTCATCAAGGTGTATGAGGTTGTGCAAACCGTTGCACAATCTATTATAATAGGAGCATAGAAAAGAAAAGTGAAAGATAGAGGGGAAAGCAGAGACGGCCCATGGATTTTATTGATTGGCGTAAAGCACCTGAAGAAAATAACACTCCCCAAACCTCAGAAAACAGCACAAAAAGGCGCGGCAGGAAATATTATGATTATATTGAAGAGCTAATCCAGGAAGCGCAAGAGAAGGGGGAATTCTCCAATCTCCAGGGAAGTGGTAAGCCTTTACAATTGGATGATGATCCTTATGCAGGCGATAAGGCAATGGCCTACCATCTGCTTAAAAGCAATGGGTTCGCCCCGCCAGAGATTGAACTTGCGAACGAGATTCGTAAAGAACGTGAGCGTGCGGAAGCGAAGCTAAAGCGCGTGACACAACAGGGGAAACTCCTGCGCTCGCGTCGTGTCCCCCCTTTTGCCAGCGAGAAGCGTGCTTTTAATCGTATGCTAGCGAACGCTGCTAGCGAATATGATACGACGCTACGCGAGCTCAATCGCAAAATCCTTACATTAAACTTGATAACCCCAGCCGCATTACACCAAACTTTGCTAGAGGTCGAACCGCTCGTAGAGCAATTCATTCGCTCTAATCCTCTTTTTAAATAGCCCAGGCGTCTCGTTTGTTTTGTACCTACACTGCTATTATTGTATTCTAAATGATCGAGTACAATTGGTAGCAAAATAGTACTATGGAATTGACGCCCAAAAGTTGTTTTGAGAGAATAGCAAGGGGATGCTTGAGATAGACAGATCGGTGAATGCACCCAGGTTGTAGAGCCTGGATCTCCTTTTTCGTGCCAGATGAGAGTAGAAAAAAAGATGGCACGACCTTTGTTATGATGTATTCACTGAGAAAGAGAAATCTCAACCATTTCCACACCCTTATTTTAACCATAGCCCAAAGGTACAAGAATACAATATTCCCTGGGCAAGGGAAATGCACATGAACGAGAGAACATTTCTACTGCGTATTGATTTGCAGCATTATGACTCCCAGTCTTGAATGCCAGAGCTTGTAGGATATCTGAAGTATAACCCGACTACGCTATCTTACTTGTAACGGTAGCGACGAATGTATATATGCATTTGAGTGTGCGTTCAGTTTGCTTTGATACCTCTATTCCCTGGTTGGTTATCTGCCTCATATATTGACAATTTTTGTATACTTTTCACCAATTGAGCAGGTAAAATCTGAAGCCGTACATGAAAAATATTTGGGCGAGAGCAGGTTTTTCTAAGTCATAGATTTCAATGTAGAGATCGCGTCTTCGTCGTTGCATTCTAAAGATACAAACAAAGGAGAATGTATCATGAACAAGAAAACTCTTTATGCAAAGAAATATCTTATCGGATTGATTACATGCATGAGCATCATTGGACTTGTTGGGTGCTCCCAATCTGCCTCTTTCCAGAATACTACACCTGTTAAGATTGGTGTCTCTGTTTCAACCTCAGGTGATTTTGCAGCGGATGGAAAAGCGCTTGAGCAAGGTTATCAACTCTGGGAAGAGGCAGTCAATGGACGTGGAGGGTTGCTCGGTCGCCCGGTTCAATTTGATTTTATGAATGATAATAGTACACCGGAGCAGGTAGCTGCAAATTATCATAAGCTTATTTCGGTAAATCACGATGATCTGGTTGCAGGCCCTTTTTCTACTAGCTTGACGATTGCGGCATCGCCTGTCGTGAAACAAAGCAATTATGCCTTCGTCGAAGGGGCTGGTGTTGCTCCTAAAGTCTTCGCTGCAAAATATGATAATCTGTTCTCAGTCTCGTTGCCTGCGACCAATTATTTAAAGAGTTTTGTCTATTACATTTTGTCGCTACCACAGTCCCTGCGTCCCAAAACAGTTGCCTATGCTAGCAATGATGATTTTTTTACGCAGCCTCAGATTGATTCGGTTCGAACATTGCTCGATCAGGGAGGCGTGCAGAGCGTATTCTATGATATTTATCCAGCAGCAACGACGAATTATACGCCTATTGCGCAGAAATTAGTCCAGGCTCATCCTGATATAGTTATTCTTGGCACGGATGGTCAGCAGGATTCGGTCGCTTTTATGAAATATTTTAAGCAAAAAAAATTTAATCCATCTGCTATTATTGCTACCGCAGGTCCTGACCAGGGCACCCAGTTTACCAAACCTTTAGGCGGAAATCAGTCCGTAGAGGGTATCTTTGTCCCTAATGGTGGGTGGTTCCCAACTGTCAACAATTATCAAAATAGTCAGTTTGTCAAAGATTACCTCGCTAAATATGGTGGTGCAGCTACTGATATTAGTGCTGATACCGTTGAGGCATATTCAGTAGGTCAGGTTATAGAGCAAGCTGTCACGAAGGCTCATAGTCTTGACAACACGAAATTAATCGAGGAGCTGCACGCGGATATTTTCAATACACTGCAAGGCGCGGTGAAATTTGCCTCTGATGGTCAAAATAGCGTTGCTGCGGCATTCTTGTTTCAATGGCAGAATGGAAAGCTGATCGTTGTTTTTCCCAGTTCTTCTGCTGCTGCGAATCCTGAATTCCCTAAAAAAACCTGGCCATAAAGAAGACAATCTGGAAATCCTCTCGATCCTAAAAGATGGGGAGGGTTAGTTACACATCAAGGGGATAGGGCAACAAAAAAGCCGGTGGTCGGAATTGAACCGACGGCCGTCGCATTACGAATGCGATGCTCTACCCCTGAGCTACACCGGCTAGTACCCTGAAACGAGGTTGTGACGCGTTTTAGAAATTTCTCACACCTTTTCCAGATACAGCAGATTATAATCATAAAGTTCTTTTGTGTCAAGCGCTTTTTCTCCCATTTTAGAAAAATCTTTTAATGGACGAGCTGCTTTGTATGCAGGAGAATTGCAACCTCGACAACTCCACTATGATATGATAAGATATGGGACAATGTTCAAGTTTTGCCTGATTTGGAGTTACGCATGAATGCCCTGTTATTGGCAACGACGAACCGTCATAAATTAGATGAGTTTCGTGCTATTTTCTCTCATTTACCTTTTGACTTACTTTCGCTTGCTGACATTCAGCTAGATATGGACGTGGAAGAGACGGGAACTACTTTTCTGGAAAATGCGGAACTGAAAGCACACGCTTATGCTCAAGTTTCAGGTATGCTCTCACTGGCTGATGATTCTGGTTTAGAGATTGACGCTCTCGGTGGCGCTCCTGGGGTCTATTCTGCTCGTTTTATGGGCGTGGATACATCGTATGAAGAGCGCTTTCGTGCTATTTTAGAGCAACTGCAAGGTTTGCCACTGGAGCAACGTACTGCCCGTTTTCGTAGTGTGATCTCTCTTGCTGAACCATCAGGCTATGCTCGCAGCGTTGAAGGGGTGATTGAAGGGGTAATTGCTGATGCGCCTCGTGGCACATATGGCTTTGGGTATGACCCTATTTTTTTGCTTCCAGCACTTGGAAAAACAACCGCTGAACTTTCTCCGGAGCATAAGAACCGTATCAGCCACCGTGGGCTGGCAGCCGCGCAGGCCCGTCAGTTGCTTGAAAATTGGCCGCTATCCCCATCCTCCAAGGAGTAGCGTGTATATAGAGAATAATGTAGAACAAGAATAGAGAGACTTAGAGGAATAGGGAACTATGGCGAAAAAACCCGCTGTGCGCGTGGCTCTTGATCTGGAGACTACGGGATTGCACGCAGATCAGGATGCTATTCTTGAGGTTGCGGCCATCAAATTTCAGGGAAAAGAAGTTATTGAGACATTTGAGACGTTTGTTTCTCCTGGACGTTCTATTCCCTATCGGGTACAACGGTTAACAGGTATCAAGCCAGAACAGCTTGTTGGAGCCCCTCCCTTCGAAACGATCTCTAAGAAATTGCAACTCTTTCTAGGCGACCTGCCAATTGTAGGTCATAGTATCCCCTTTGACGTGAACTTCCTCCAGCGGCGTGGACTGGCACGTAATAATCCCCTTGTTGACACATTTGAACTGGCCACAGTTCTTCTTCCCTCGCTGGCAAGCTATAACCTGGGCCAGGTTGCACAGTCTCTCGGTTTTGTCGTACCCGAAGATCGCCATCGTGCTATGGTCGATACTGTGCTAGCTATGGATGTGTTCCTGGCCTTACATGAACGCTTGCAGTCTGTGGACCTGGGACTCCTGAAAGATCTAGCGAATCTTGATGCACCGCGTTCCTGGCCGTTGTTGCATTTCTTCCGGCAAGAGTTGCGTGATCGTCAAGAACTCGATGGTGTGCGCGGTGGACTGGCTCGCGGAAGCCTGGGTGATCGCTTTGCCGCACAATTGGGGATGGACCCTCGTATCCTCTCTTTCGCGATTGCGCAACAACAAGAAAAGGCGCAAGTGCAGGCTTCTTCTACGAGTCAACCCGTGCCTTCTCTCAATACACTTGCACAATTGGAGACC
>JACDAE010000210.1 GCA_013695595.1 Ktedonobacteraceae bacterium
ACGCCGTTGAGGGACACGACACGCCCCTCTTACAAGAGACCAGGCACAAGATGCAGCGTATTACCAGTAGATTGACTGAAAAATACCGTGGAGCGGAACTTGTTACCAGCGCCTTCGATCCGCGCGAACGAGGAGCACAACTGGCACAACTCTATCTGACCCGCGCTTTTAAATTGCTCGATGAAGAATATGCAGATATTCCAGCTATCGAGCGCTCTATTCGTGAACTGCAAGAAGGTTCTCGTTAAAATCATTATCTATTTTAGGAGTTCATTTTTATGGCCGCTGTTGAATTAAGGCTTGACCTCTCTGCATTAATGAATGCCCTGGTCGCCAATGATAAAGCTCATATTCTCTCTATCGTACGCTCATATCTACAAAATGGTGACGATCCCTCGGTCATTCTAGGCCGCGTGGGCGTCGCTGCAGCACCAGGCGATACTGATGGTCATTCCACCATCACGCTCGCCGCTGCCGCAATGCTGTCGCGCCTGTTGCATACCCTGCCCGAACCACTTGATCCGCAGGTTCAGACACAAGACCAACGCCTGCCCCTCTTTGTAGAACCCCTGCTGGCCGCTATACCCTCTCTACAGGCCGCGCAGAACGTAATATCAGCCTACCCGGAACCTTTCTTCCCCAGTGGTGTACCAGAAGGGCATACCGTCAACGAGGCCGTACACGATGCTGTATATAAGAACGATCCTGTCATGACTGAACGCCTCCTCCTCGGCCTCTTTGGTACCGGCGCGGACTATCGCTCTCTGGAGGCTCGTGCATATGAAGGCATCTCGACATCCTTCCAGAACGCCGGTCACCCGCTGATCTTTGCCGTACGCGGCTTTCAGTTACTTGATGCGGTAGAATGGAGCGATGCTACTCCCACTATCATCCACTGGCTGGCTCCACACCTGCCTTTGCAGCCGAGCAATGAAGCTCCTGCATGGGTCGCAACCGTTCATGATTACGCGTTAGATCCCGCTCACGACATGACCAGCATCCGCACCCGCCTCGCAGCACCGAAAGACGAGAACGCACTTCCCTTGCACAAACTTATCCTCAGCGACGCCGATACTACCCAGGTCTGCCAGGGCGTCTACGATGCCATCATCAAAGGTGGTGCTTCACCGCGTGGCGTTGGTGCAGTCATTGCGCTGGCCGCTGCAGATGTACTGAATAGGGTCGGTGATGGTGACCGTGACCTCTTCGTGCATGTCGCACACGGTCTACTCTTCTCATCCTCCATACACACCGTCTTCCATCAGATCCAGGATGTTGAAGTCTTGCCTCTCCTCTTTACTTCTGCCGCTTTTATTAATGCCCTGCAAAAAGAGATTGAGACGCAGCCAGAAGCCACGCAACGTGCGTCAGCCGTCGCGAAGGCATCCTCGTCAATCGTCGGTGGTGGCCTGATTGCTGCTTCCCAGGTAGAGGCACTCACGGCTCAGTTAAAGGCACATGATCTCGTAGGAGCCATCGCAACGACCCGCCGCTATATGATCCTTGGGCATGATCCACGCGCACTCTTTGGTGCAATCGGCCTTGCTGCCGCCTGGACTGACGCGACCGCCGATCAAGGTCATACGCTTCAGATCGTCCACGCTGCCGCCGAAGAATTCTTGAACTGGCCCGCTACCCTCGCTTCGACCAGCCACGAGATTCTCATCCAGGCCGCCCTACGCGCCGCCACCTTCGGCACACGCAATCCCTTGTTGGAGAATTTGTAATACGATAGGGACCCGATTGCATCGCGTCCGCCATTCATGGGATGGTCAGACCGTGATTTATCAATCCCGGACGCGATGCAATCGGGTCTCTACCATATTACAAAACATTATATGCATTGTGTCACATATGTGTTGTTTTTTTAGGAAATGCAACCATTCCCATTATATTCGCGTCTATACTATTGCACTCCAATGTATCCTATGGGTATAAAGGATTTTTTAAAAACATCAAAGGAGACGTTATTTATGCTGCTTTTTCATAAAAAGAAATATGCGACAAAGCTTCTACCAATCACATTCTGCCTCCTTGGTTTGGTACTGACCAGTTGCAATTTATTTGGAGGCAACGCCGTTAAACAAAAAACGCTGGTCAAGGCACCAGCCAAAAACCAGATCTATACCATTCCTGAAACAGGTATTACCGATTTCAGCACGCTTGATCCCGCATTGGTGCACGATACACTCTCTACTACTGCCATTCAAATGATGTATACGGGCCTGGTCCAACTGGATGATCACTTACAGGTTCAATCACAGCTTGCTCAGTCCTGGAGTCAGGGCAGCGATGGCGTGACCTGGACGTTCCACTTGCGCCCCAATCTTAAGTTCAATGATGGCACACCGCTGACCTCTGCGGATGTGGCCTATAGCCTTGATCGCGCACTGCAACCGGCTACCCGCTCAACGGTCGCTCCACTATATCTTGGCTTGATTCGAGACGCCGATCAACTGCTGGCTGGCAGAGTTCAAACCCTGATTGGTGATAGTATTCAGGTGCCCAACACCAATACAGTCACCATCACAACACGCAAGAAAGCGGCCTATTTCCTCTCTATGTTGACCATGCCTTGCTCATATGTGGTTGAGAAAAGTTTAATTAAACAGTATAATACGGGCTTCACCGATCACCTGACGCAGGGCGGCGGCGCAGGACCATTTAAAGTCGCACAATACGTCCATGGTCAAAAACTCTCTTTTGTGCCCAATCCATATTATTACAACGCAAAGCCCCAACTTCAGCAGGTGACATTCGCATTTTACCCATCGGATGACGCCGCATATCAGGCGTATCTGACCAATCACGTTGATACAACTGGCATTCCCCTTTCTACGTATGCAACCGATAAAAAACGCAAAGATTTCTATCAGATACCGCAATTGTGGACGAATTATTACACAATGAACTATCTGATCAAGCCGTTCGATAATATCCACATTCGACAGGCGTTTGAGCTTGCCATTGATAAAAAAACGATCGCCAGCACCGTCTGGAAAAATACCGTAATGCCAACCAACCATATCGTGCCACAGGGCATGCCTGGCTATAATGCCAACCTGGCTGGTCCTGATGGCACGCAAAATCTGACTGGCAATGCCGCTCAAGCCCTGAGTCTGTTACAGCAAGGACTCAAAGAAGAGGGCTGGACCAGTGTTGCACAGATGCCCGCCATCACACTAACCTACGCATCTGGCATCTCCAGCTTTGATCAGGAGGTTACGGCGCTCGTTCAGATGTGGCAAAAAGTGCTCAATGTGCATGTCTCTACGAGTACGCTCGACTATAATACCCTGCTCGACAAAATTACAGCTTCAACAGGCAGTCAGGACGGACTACAATTCTGGGGCCTCGCCTGGGTTGGTGAGTATCCCGATCCGCAAGACTGGCTCTCATTGCAATTCGGACAGGGTGTAGTTAACAATAACATGAACTATGGACAGAATGTGGGCGCGGATGCGGCGCGACAGCAGGCAACGCAACAAAATCTTGCCAGCGCCGATACGAATTTCCGCGCCGGGGCACGCCTCCAGATCTATCAACAGGCCGAACAACAACTGGTCAAAGATGTTGCATGGCTCCCAATGGAACAGATCACCGCAAACTTTTTGCGCTCACCCTATATCGTTGGCATCGTAGATAATGCCCAGGGCATCACACCGCCAGACGATTGGGCAAAAATTTATCGCCTACAATTACAATAAACCTTCGCCCAATCCCGTTCAAATAACGAGAAATCCCGGCACCAGTAGGGGTAAGGGGTGGTGAGGAT
>JACDAE010000224.1 GCA_013695595.1 Ktedonobacteraceae bacterium
CTCGTATGGATGACTTTCAGTACTCATGTATAGCTTTCCTTCCCGAAAGCGATATATATGTTTTCGAGCATATTCTCCCTACTACCTCTCTAAATCTTCTTAATAAGATTTTCTTACCTTGAGAAGATTACCGCTTTTTCCGCATCGAAGTATAATTGTTAACACCAAGAAAAAGCTAAAAACATTTTATGACGCTCCACTAATAACAGATAAAAATGTGGCATAGTAGCATAGTACTTCTGTATCTCTTCAGTTGAGCGAGTATAATTTTTCAACAAATTTTTATGCAATTCGTTGCATTTTTTCGATTGTTCATCAATCATTAGTGGATTTTTGCAGCAAAGAATTGTTCCTCAAAACGCGCGCAAAGCGCACGATTATGAAAAACAGGCTCTTTACATAGTGAAGAGTGAGACATCATTCGAAGACAATCATTCATGATTATCTATCTTTTGATGCCTTACTAAAAATGGGTGGAAAACCTCTCCCACTTACCCGCAGTGGCAAGTAACCCATGCACCCTCAGCGATGAGATTGTAGTGATGCCATCTTCCCCTCGACGCATCTGTCTCCGCTACCTTTGAATACAAACATTCGTGTGTATGTATGCATTCCCTCCCTTAGTATAGGCAATTTGTCAGGAAATATCAAGTGATTTTTACCAAATTAAATTTTAGTGGCTAAAATACCTATATCAATCGCCAATCGTTTTATTAAATTTTTATAGAATGAAATAACAATAGTTTAATATTTAAATGGCAGGGATATTTTTATACTTCCGCTCCACAGTTATGATACGTTCGTATCTTGCTGAGATGAGATTTCCATGCAATACTATATCAGATGGGCTGTTTTTAGTTCTACTAAATTTATATGTCTTATGCGTTTCATGACCGGCAGTTTTTCGTCATGGCTGGTATAGGCCGTGGTTGGTATAAATGGTGCTAACTACATTCGATCCAATGGTAAAACAAGTAGATGTGGTTTTTAGGGCATACATATCGCTAGCATTTGTAAAAGTTTTATAGGCATTTTGGATATGGAGATGATCTCTCATGTTGTACAAATCAAAGAACATTTTGTTAAGCCTGGCGGCATTAAGTTTAATCATTGCCAGTATTAGCTTTGTGCTGGTGAATACGCTGCACTCCAAGGCTGCCAGCGCCCTTGCAATGAATGCCACAGACTACTATGTACCAGCAGGATCAAACCCATGGGGCACTGCGCTTGATAGTAGTGGCCGCATCTGGGTTGCAATACCGGGGTGCGATCTTGCCCCAAGTTGTTCCAGTAACACGCCTCCTGGTAAAATTGCATTATTTAATCCTGCTTCCCACAGTTGGGCACTCACGGTCTCTCTTCCCAGTGGCTACGGTCAACCCATCTTCGTAGCAGTAGACCATAGTGGTAAGGTCTGGTTTACCATGCCAGTCACAAACACCATCGCGGTCTATAATCCTGGTGCCAATACAATCCAAAGCTGGGCTGTTCCTACAAGCGGGGCTGGCCCCTGGGACCTCGCCATCGACTCTAAAGGTATTATCTGGTTCACCGAGCATTATACCAATAAGATAGGCTCCTTTAACCCTGCAACGAACACTTTTCAGGAGATCTCAACCCCTGCAACCAACAGCAACCCTTATGGCATTACGATTGATGCATCCGATAACGTCTGGTTTACAGAGAACACCGCCAGTGTCGCACTGATCGGGGAATATACGAATGGTGGACTGAATGAATATAAAATTCGGAATTCAGGAACCTCTACGAATGGATTGACTCCCCACATGATTAGCATCGCACCCAATGGCGATGTCTGGTGGTCAGAGGGGTGGGTCAGTTCTATTGCTGTCCTGCGGATCGCTTCCGCACAGCCTGGCACAAACAATGGTGTAACTGAATATCACTACACTCCCTCCTGCGGCAATTGCGGTTCTCATACTTCAGGCATCAGCGTAGGCAAGCAAGGCTACGTCTGGCTGGATGACTCTTTACAAAATACCTACGGGGCTTTTCCAATAGACGCCAGTAGCGGCTTCACATTCTTCAACAGTCCTTCTGGTCATCCTCACGATGGCTTGAATGTCGATTCACTCAACAATGTATGGTTTAACGAACAATACGCGAATAAGATCGCTGTGGCAACCGCTGCGACAAATGTCACTCCGACAGTTGGCGCAACCAGTACACCCACACCCACTCCTATCATATCTGGAACTCCAGGGACAATCCTGGGTAAAGATACGTTCCAACGTGCAAACCAGACATTCTGGGGCAATGCTTCCGATGGACAAAGCTGGGGGGCCGACGCGAATACACAGGCCATCTTCTCCGTCGCCAATAATGTTGGTCAGGTCGCTAATGGGAGTGCCTCCTACAGCGCCGTTCTGGGACCCGCTGCGTCGGATGCCGAAGTGTTGCTGACAGGTTCGACCAGTTCGTTCAATAATGCTAACTTTGGGGCGATTTTACGCTGGACCGATAACAATGATTGGTATAAGGCGTATCTCGACGGTACGAGCCTGGTCGTACAGGCAAAAGTAAGTGGGGCATACAAAACGCTGAGTGCGACACCATTCGCTGCGACCAGTGGAACAGCCTACTCGTTGCGCTTCAGTGCTATTGGTACAACCCTTTCTGCAAAAGTTTGGGCCACCAGTACCACCGAACCCTCGGCCTGGACAACAACAGTGACTGATAGTGGCCTTGCTTCGGGTCGGGCTGGCCTACGTATGCAGGTTCCTGGCGGTGTCACAGTTTCGTTCAGCTCTTTCCAGGCCGATATTCCTGGAGGCTCACCTACCGCGACTGCAACTCCTACCGTGACCCCAACCGCAACTCCTGCTGCGACCGCGACTCCAACGGCGACCGCAACTATAACTCCGACGGCGACGGTCACGCCAACTCCAACGGGTACGCCCACATCGCTGGCACAGGACAGCTTCCAGCGGGCAAACCAATCTCATTGGGGCGTAGCTTCCAATGGGCAGACCTGGGGCGGCGATGCAAATACAGCGAACTCATTCTCAATATCCAGTAATACGGGTCTCGTTTCTAACACTTCCGGCAGTTACAGTGCGGTGCTTGGAGCGACGGCTCTCAATTCTGAGATCTATATGAATGCTTCGATTAGTAGTTTTGCGAACAACAATTTCGGTGGCGTCTTGCGCTGGACCGATGGCAACAACTGGTATAAAGCGTACATCGATGGAACAAGCCTGATCATTCAGAAAAAGGTGGCCGGTACATCAACAACACTGAAGACTGTACCCTTTGCTGCCCTATCAGGCACATCGTATAGTATCCATTTCCGCGTCGTAGGTTCGACGCTGACCGCCAATGTCTGGCTCTCTTCGGGTACGGAACCTTCTGGTTGGATGGCGACGGCAACTGATACCAGCCTGACTTCTGGGTATTGCGGCATGCGCTTTCTGGCGCAAGGCTCTACTATTGCAGTAACCTCATTTCTGGCGCAGGCGCTCTAATCTGCTGGGAATGACGATAGCACATGTAATACGATAAGAAACCGACTAAATCGGTTTCCTATCGTATTACATTTTTGTTAATTCCTACAAACCACGCCACCTGCGCCAGACATCCTCAACAGGGGCTCCTCCCCCAATCGTTGCCTGCGCTGAACCTCCAACGGTCGCCCCAGACTTCGTGCCGGAAGATAGGGATGTTTCAATTTTCTGAATGGTAGCATCACTACAGACCGTTGCAGGCTGATTGTTTGTGAGCGCACAGGTAGCAGCCGTCAGGTAGTTTGCCGTGCCTAGAATATCCTTTGAGAGTTGGTTTTCGTTGGCAAGTTGCGTGGCGATGTCTTGTTGGCTGAGCGGGGTAGAGTTCTGATCTTGCGGATTACTGCGCAGTACCGTAGGATCATAGCTCGCATTCGTAAGGATATAGCGATCACCAATATCCATGAAAGGATAACCCCCAACATTGTAGCGGGTGAGAATCTGTTGTTGATCTGTAGTGGGAGTTTGTAAAACATTATGTTGCGAATCTTCATGCTCTAAAGGCACAAAATCAATGTAAGAACTGCTATACGTATTGGGATAAAATGTGAAGGTTGAAGTGCTAGGATAAGAGTCGTTACTGGCTGAAGCATTTTCTTTTAACGACTTAAACGTCCCGAAACGACTCATTGCGACGGTGATACTCCAACGTTCAGCAGCACAGAGCGGACACCACTCGGCACCATAGTAAAACACTTGTGGTTTTCCGGTTGGACCCTTCGTAACAGGCTCATTTGGTTGGACCTTTGAAAATGGATTAGCTACTCCACCTGTTCCAACTGTAGAAAGCACCCCAGGATCAACACTCGTCACGGCTTTGAACGTGGCGGCATCCGCAAGGCCAGATTTCGGAGTGCTCGTTGGATTTGATTGATTTGAGAGGAAAACAAAGAAACCAATAACCAGCGCGATCAAAATAACCACTCCACCTAGTAGCAACCAGGGGGAACGTTTCGGGGCACTTTTCCGGCGGCGCTGGTTCTGCGTGTTGTTAGTACGATTCTGGCGGGTCTCTTGTCGTTGTCGCTGATGCCTTCCAGCAGATGATGAATCCGTTCGTCGCTTATTTGCCATGTCTCCTCTATACCCTTTCATACATAATTTGCTATCCAATTACAATGCTCTCCATACTTTAGGAAAGTGGACCGAGCAGTATTTCATAGAGCTTTCGCTGTCTCTCCAGCGCTTGTCTGTAGCGTTTACCGCGCTCGTCGTCGGGCCGGGTAGGATCATCCAGATTGGGAGAGACGAGGGCAACATCAGGGATCACACCCATTGCTTCAAGGGCGAGCAACGCCGCCCCACGCGCCGATGCTTCATGATCACGCGAAGGGTAGAGCGGTGTAGCCAGCGTATCGGCCAGAATGCTTTTTAACAATGTAGAGCCAAGCAGCGCTCCACCACTACCGATAACTTTGGGCGTACCATGCTTTACATTAAGTGCCACACAGATCTGCTCATACACCATAGCCAGTTGATAGCTCAGAGCCTCTTTACCTGCCCGCAACAGTTCAGCCGGAGTAGTGTGGCGACCGATACCTGCAATAGTCATATGCGCCTCGCCATGCCAGCCAAGGCTACGCTCACCAGAGATAAATGGGAGAATCGTAAGACCATGTGAATCTGGCTCCATGTCCTCAACAAGCAGTTCGGCATCCTTAAGATCAGGGAGTTTAAGGACGGTATCCAGCCAGTTCAGCATATTTCCACCCTCACTGAGCGCTCCCCCAAGAACAGCGCGTTTCGCATCAATCAGGTACAGCCAGAGGCCAAGCGGTGGCACCGTCTGCTCTGGCGGAATGACGACACGAAGAGCACTAGAGGTCCCAATCGTAAGCGACCAGTTATCGATAGAGGCGCAACCGGAGCCAATACAGGCCGATGCACCATCGCCGATGGCTGGAAACCAGGAAACACTGTGCAAATCAGGCCAGCGTTGAGCATACTCATCCGTCAGGCCCTTTACACTATCCTTGAGGTCACCCAGTTCTGGCATCTGCTCCGAACGCACATTCAACACATGCAGCAACTCAGCATCCCAGTGATGTTCGCGCGTAACAAGCAGGCCAGTACCAGAAGCCATTGATAGGCTACAAATCGCATGCCCTAGAAACTTTTGATGCAAATATTCGCCAAAAGAAAGCCATCTGGCTGCCTTCTTGAACACTTCAGGCTGTTGTTCAGCCAGCCAGAGCAACTTAGCAGTCCAATAGCTGGCATGAAAACGAGCACCCGTCCGATCGTGAACCGCCTTCTCATCCAGGGTTGCGCGTAAGCGGGCAACAGCTGAATATGGACGTGTGTCCTCCCAGGTGATCACCGGAGTGAGGGGATGACCGGACTCATCAATGCCCAGAAGGCTATGCCAAAAAGTGTCAATTGCAACGGCGCTGATCTGCTGCGCCAGGGGTCCGGCCTGCTTCAGCGCTTCGTCGATTGTTTCGGCAACCACCCCCAATAACATATCAGCATCGACCGAGACCTCTCCCTGGTCGGATGTAGTAAGTTGATATGTGCGCTGCGATTGAACATGAGAGACCGTCGCCCCGGTTGCATCGAACAGGAGTGTGCGTGTCGATGACGTTCCAACATCGAGTCCTAAGACAAATGGAGATTTATAGTCCGTTTTCTGATCCGTCAGGCTCTGCGTCATACGTGCCCCCTATACAAAATGTCGTACTATGGTATTTCTATCTATAGTACGACATTTTGGCAAAAGGGGCATCTATGTGTGTTGGTACTAGAGGTCGGGGAGCTGCCAGTCGATGGTGGGTTTGCCGGCCTCACGCAATGCATTATTGATGGCGGAAAAGGGTCGACTACCGAAAAAGCCATTGTGGGCTGAGAGGGGTGATGGGTGGGCCGACTGCACAATTTTGTGGCGCGTAGTATCAATCAGGCTCCGTTTCTTCTGCGCATACCCACCCCATAGGACAAAAACGACGGGATCTTCGCGGGCATTTACCTTGCTAATAATAGCATCGGTAAAGGTCTCCCAGCCATGATTTTTGTGTGAGTTAGCCGAATGAGCACGAACCGTCAGAACGGCATTGAGCATCAAAATTCCCTGCTCCGCCCAGGGGACGAGGTAGCCATTATTAGGAATACGAAAATCGACATCATGGCGTAGCTCTTTAAAGATATTCACCAGCGAGGGAGGCGGCTTAATACCCGGACGCACTGAAAAACAGAGTCCATGCGCCTGATTATTGTCGTGATAAGGATCCTGGCCCAATAAAAACACGTTTGCGTGCTCGTAAGGGGTCAGGTTTAATGCGGAGAATACGTCTTGTTCGGGTGGGAAAACGCTATAGTTGCGGCGCTCCTCATCCACGAATTGCTCCAACTTCTGGAAATAGGGTTTCTCAAATTCTTCGTTTAGTAATGTCTGCCAACTGGCAGGAATATTTATGTCCATAAAATCTCCTTTAAGGGTATGTATTCATCGCACGAAAATACTTGTCAATGGTACCATGAGGAAGAACTCTTCCACAACTTATTCTTATATCGAATAGGTAAAACGGTCATATTTCAAGAGTCCTGGGTACGAGCCTTTCTTATACGTGTCTTCTACAAATTATATATAACTAACAAAAATTAACTATGTAAAATTTACAACAAATAACAATGTTATTACGTATATAAGTGTACATTCACTTGCAACTGGCAAGCGAACGGCATTCTATAAAAGGGGACAAATTGCTGTTCTGATAGATGTGAAAGGATGGTTTTATGCACAAACAAATCGTTTTCACCAAAAAATTTATCAGGTCGATGAAGCGGCTTTCCAGATCGTTACAGCAAATTGTGGAAGAAAAAATCGCGCTACTCAAGGGAAATCCGGCTTATCCTTCGCTCAAGGTGCATCGTGCATTGCGGGCCAGGGAGAAAAATACGTGGATATGTTATGTGGGTTCATCACTGCGCCTACTTTATATCGTCAAAGGTGATAGCATTTACTTACAAGATGTCGGGCCACATGGGATTGTGGATCACCTGGGTGCATAGGCCGCTTACAAGGGGGAAGAGATACATGCGGCAATCTCTTCCCCTTTTTGCTTTATGCTGAAGCGTGGGTATGCATGAACTTGTCGATCTGCTCGATGCCCAGATCATCAATGTGGAACTCAGAGGCTCCGATCAGCTCTTCAATCTGGCGCGTGTGGCGTCCACCAACGATGGCACCTGTCACTGCTGGATTGCGCAGAACCCAGGCCACTGCAACTTCGCCCGTGGTGCGATTATAAGGAAAGCCGATATCACTCAATAGACCCGCCAGTTCTAGATTGTGGGACAGGCGTGGCTCAGTGAATTCGGGTGCCTTCTTGCGCCAGTCGTCATCCGGTAAATTCTGGATGCGTTCTTTCGTCATCGCACCCGTAAGCAGGCCAGAAGCCATCGGAGAGTAGGCGATCACGCCAATATTCTGCTCCAGGCAGAAGGGCAAAATCTCTTTTTCTACGTCCGGTTTGACCAGCGAGTATGGCGGTTGCAACGAATCAACTGGGGCAATCTTCTGCGCACGACGCAACTGCTCAACATTAAAATTAGAGACACCAATCGCACGCACTTTGCCCTCTTGCTTCAACTCCGCCATCGTAGTCCATCCTTCTTCAATATCTACATCAGGGTTGGGCCAGTGGATCTGATACAGGTCGATCACATCAACTCCAAGGCGCTTCAGGCTTGCCTCAACTTCACTACGAATTGAAGCTGCCTTCAAACTATTATGAACTTCGTGTTTGTCATCCCAGACAAGGGAGCATTTTGTAAAGATATAGGGTTTCTCGCGCCCCTTAATCGCCTTGCCCACAATCTCCTCTGAATGGCCCAGCCCATATACTGCGGCGGTATCGATCCAGTTGATGCCCAATGAGAGCGCACGTTTGATTGTGGCAATTGATTCCTGGTCATCCTGAGATCCCCACCCATTGGCCCAACCCCCTCCACCAATGGCCCATGTGCCCAGGCCGATAGGAGTAATATGTAAATCGGTTTTTCCGAGCTGTTTTGTCTGCATAAGTCTGTTATCTCCTTTGTTTGAACGTTACTATTGGAATGCAGCCGTTCCTTTTTACACGATTCACTCAACCATTCCGTTCCAAATGGTTGAGAGATCTCCGCACGTTGCAATGAAATAATCCTGGGTAGGGGCGTGTGCTGGCCACCGCCCCTACCCAGGATTATTTTCACGCAGAAGAATGGAGAGCCGGTTCAGGTCCAAAGTGATACAATGATCCCATAAAAGATTCATTTTGCCCAATGTCTATTTTTCGGAGGGTTCACCACTAATGCTTAACTTAGCCAGTGTCCGGTCTCACTTCCCGTCGCTTACTCCTGGAACGCTCTTTTTCGATAATCCCGGCGGCACTCAGGTCGCTCAGGAAGTCATTGCGCATATGCAAGACTACTACCTGCACAATAATGCTAATCACGGTGGCTCATTTCGCACCAGTCGTGCATCCGATACAGTCGTATGGGAAGCACGCCTGGCGATGGCCGATTTTCTGAATGCCGCGCGCCCGGAAGAGATCATCTTTGGGCAGAATATGACAAGCCTGACACTACATATCAGTCGCAGCCTCGCACGTAACCTCAATCCAGGCGATGAGATCGTAGTAACGCGCCTGGATCACGACGCCAATATTGCTCCCTGGCTGCTGATCGCCGAAGATCGTGCGTGCCAGATACGCTGGGTCGATATTCATCCCGAAGATTGCACGCTCAATATAGAGGAGATGGAGCGGCAGATCACAGAGCGCACAAAGATCGTTGCGGTCGGATACGCCTCGAATGCGGTTGGCACAGTGAACGATGTGCAACGCATTGTGCAGATGGCTCATCGCGTCGGCGCATTGTGCTTCATCGACGCTGTACAGTATGCGCCCCATAAACCCATCGATGTGCAGGAGCTGAATTGCGATCTACTCGCCTGTTCGGCATACAAGTTCTTCGGCCCACATACAGGCATCCTTTACGGGAAATACGCGTTGTTAGATAGCCTGACAGCGTATAAAGTGCGACCAGCAGGTAATCTGCCGCCAGATAAGTTTGAAACAGGCACTCAGAGCTTCGAATCTATCGCAGGCGTCCTTGGCGCGTTAGAGTATTTTGCCGCGTTGGGACAGGCAGCCGGTACTGAATTTGCGGCCCCATACCAGCAACGTTTCAGTGGACGTAAGCTGGCACTCAAACAGAGCATGGCTGCAATTGAAGCGTATGAGGTTGACATCAGTAAAGCACTCCTGGCTGGATTGCTCTCTGTACCGGGACTGCGCCTCTGGGGCATCGCCGATGCGGAGCGCATACCACAACGCGTTCCCACCTTCTCTTTTAGCCTGCCCGGTCTGCATCCCCAGGCTGTCGCGGAAGCACTGGGCAAGGAGAACATCAACGTCTGGGACGGCAATTTTTATGCACTCGCCATATTGGAACGGCTGGGATTAGAGGAGCAAGGCGGCATCGTGCGCGTAGGTGCAGTTCACTATAATACCGTTGATGAGGTTAATACGTTGGTACAGGCTCTACAAAAAATTGCGCACAGATAAAAACCGCTAAGGGGGTGATTGTTTGCAACTGGCCCAACTCGAAGCTATTTCATCTCCGCCCAACTCGATTGGGAAGAGGTGACGATTGGTGCCCCTCTGCTGGATATGGCTATGACTCTACTGATGTTCTGCTTTGTCAAAAGAGTTTTCCAACCGCCGCTATTCACAAGTCTATTGGATGGCTATATGCAGGTACGACCATTGATGAAAGAGGAACTGGAGCAACTTGAAGTCGCCATTAAGCATGCAGGATTGATGATTTCGCTGTTTTTCTTGTTGCAATCATTGCAAGACGCTTCTTCGGAAATTGCTAAAGATTTGCAAGAGTTTTATTGGAATTATGGACTCCCAACCTGGAAAATTCAAACATCCTGAACATATCTTCTACCCCATGGCTTGAATTGCGCTTACAAACATCAACACGATGAGTCCACCTGCTATCATACGTTCGACGTTTGGTACTGGACGTTTACCAATGCGTGGTAGTATCGTGACCGTGCCCGCAGATTTCCGCTCATATTCTTGCTGCTGCCGCTCCGATAGGCCATAGAAGTAGGGTATCCACCATGAGACAATATAGAAAATGCCATAGAAGATGCTCATCATAACGAATGCGCCAACCATTAACACATGTATTCCAAGCAGAAAGGCCCAGGCAATAAAGCAAAGCAAGGGGTAGTTGGTCAGGCTCAACAGGAGCTTCCGTCGTACAGAGACGGCTCGAACATTGTTCCAGGGGAAGAGGTCTATCCAATTGATAATAAAAAGGTATACGGCCAGGGCAAGTGGTGTGGTCACCGCTGAGATCATCCAGAGCATGACATTCTCCTCCAAATGTGCCATATTCAATACCCATACATAAAATGCCCCTACTATGTTTCGGGGCATTTTATTCATTATTTTCGGGGTAAAATCGCTATTTTATGAACCAAGTGCCTCTAGCAGGAGATCGCCCTCTTCAGGTGAGATGCGTCCCTCGGCAATCATACGCAAAATGGCCTCGCGTTCTTGATCCAGATTTGCTGCTTTCCCCGTCGTTTCATTGGTCGGATGCTCATCGTTTGTATCCTGCATAGGTGTTTCTCCATCTACAGACGCTTCCGTAGCACCACTGGTTGCAGATGAGCTTGCAGACGCAGTTGATGCTGCCTCTCCTGGCATTGGAGGAGTTGGCGGCGTTGTTGGCGCTGGTGGTGTAGTTGGGGTTGGAGGTACCGGCGGTGTGTTTGGATGTGGTGGCGTTGGTGATGCTGGCGGTGGCATGAAGTGGATATTCTTCAACGCCTGCTCTACAGCCTCCAATGCTCCCTGTACGCCTCCGGCGGCGGCTTCCCGTGCCTGCTCCATAATGGCATCGATACGCTCAGGACCCATCTTCCACTCACGCTCGTTGATGCGCACATTGAAGTAGGGATTACGCTCTCCTGCCCATCTTCCCTCACGTTTTGCACGTTGCCTCTCCTGTTCAGAACGACGGCGCTGCTCCTCTGCTTCGCGTTGGGCACGTTGTCTCTCCTGTTCAGCACTACGACGTTGCTCCTGTGCTTCGCGTTGGGCACGGGAAGCCTGTTCTTTCGCGGCTGCAATATTACTGGCAATGTCAGAGCCAATCGATGCGGTCGCTTCAGAAACAGCGGAGGTGATATCACGCCCAAACTCGCTCATTTCGCGGCCCCAATCACGTCCAAATTGGCCCCAATCAGCACCAAAATTGTTCCAGTTGCTGCCAAAGTTGTTCCAATTGCCTGCACTTCCGCTCTTGCTACTGCTGCTGCGTGGATTTTCGTCGCTCTGCAACTCGAGATCGCCACCAACATTTAATTCGAGCTGTGCCGTCCCCTCTCCATAAACCAGGTTGACAAAGTTACCTGCAAAGTTGGAGACAATCGAACGTCCCCTCACATCGCCGCCTACACGTGCGTTAATCGTCAGATTGGCATTTTCCGGTAACACAATACGCGCATCACTGCCTACGCTTGCATGCACCTCGCTCCCGACTGGAAATAGAGCCTGTAGGTGCAGGTCAGAGCCAACATTCGCCAGGTTGACGCTCCCACCAATGCCCCTTAAATGCGCATCGGACCCGATATTGCCCACACGCAGATTACCTGCAATGCCCAATAGCGTTGCATCGTCTCCCACCTGGCCCACCGAAACTTCACCCTGCACATCGCGCAGTTCGCAATCGTTTCCAACGTTGCCGATCTGCAAGCGTGTTGCTCCAAGGATCTTCAGATCATTGCCGATGTTACCAATTTTTCCCTCTGCGCTGGCGCTCTCCTGTATAAGGCAATCGTTTCCAACATTTCCCACCTCAAAACGTGCGGCACCACTAATCGCAAGATCGCCACCGACGCCTTCCAGCAATACCTCAGCACTCCCATCGCCCTGCACCTGACAATCGCCCTCAATGATGCCAGCGCGCAGGAGAGCAATGCCACTCTTGCCATAAAGGTCGCCCTTTACCCGCTTCACGATGACCTCATCGGTCTCGATCAGCACGAGATCGCCGTCGATACGCTCGATGTCAAGGCGTTCAACCTCTGTAAAAGATGCATCATCTCCCACGCGGCCCCGAATATGCACAGAGGAGGCCTGCCTTACGGAAAGACCACCGCCAACATCGGTCAATTCCAACTCGTCGCCAACTGATGTTATAGCGGCATCGCCAGCAATCTTTGTGACCGCGACATCACCACTGATCATCTTTATGGAAACATCACCGCTAATGATGTCCGCTTCAACCTGGCGCACATTATCGATAATTACGCCACCCTTAATATTCTTTGCTTCAATGACGGTCTCTATCGGTACCTGCAATTCAAGGGTATCATTACAATTTCTGATGGTAAGCGTGTCGCCTTCGGGTTGTATCTGATCGATACGGCCATCGGTCGTTACCTGAATTGTCTGTTGCTCCCATCCATGCACGAAGAGATCGCCACGCAGATCGAGCAGTACTATACGCTGGGCTGTACCAGCCGGAAATGTTTGTTGCATTATTTTTTCCCTATTTTTTGACGCGGTGGGCCGAGCGGGCTTATAAATCGCGCCCCTACACCAGCGTTGGCTATGTGTTTATTCAACAATGACGGGCTTATAAATCGCGCCCCTACACCAGCGTTGG
>JACDAE010000245.1 GCA_013695595.1 Ktedonobacteraceae bacterium
CATCAGGAAAACACCCAACCACAGGGCAAATAAAAGCACCACTCATACAAAAACACTTGACCTTTCCAGCTTTCCCATGTACAATCCCTCAAGGTGTGAGCGACCAACTACAACGAAATGTCGATCGGTAGGGGTATTGAAACTAGCCACCAACAAAGTTTTCAGCTATAATGTACGCAAACGAGGGTCGCTAAAAACGCTCAGGATACAACAAGCAATGAGGTCAACATATGAAATGTCCAACGTGTGGTAACGAAGTAACACAAGGCGAAGCATTCTGTGGACAATGCGGTACCCCTAGCCCGGCGGTACCCCAGGGATTTCATGGAACGAACACCCCCTCACCACGCTCTGGACTGCTTAGCACAGGGGCTTACTCCGCAAATACGGCTTTCGTCCCTCCACCCAATACCTATCAACCAGGAACCTTCACACCAGCTCAAACACAATTTCCTCATGTGCCATCGGGCCAATTAGCTCCCTCCCATTCCGAACCCCTGGCACCCGCCAGCCCTTATCAACAGACCGGCTTTTACCATGATGCAACTGAAGCCATGTCACCTGTACAGCATCCACCGTCTTCAGGTCTACTACCAGGCTATCAACAACCATTTTCAGGCGTAGGCAATCCTACACGAGGACAAATCAGACCACAGGCAGCACCCGTTACACATCCGTTCCAGACTGGCGCTGGCCTCACACCTACGCAACATCCGTTCCAAACGGGTGCTGGACCCATGTCTCCACAACAGCCATTTGGTACAGGGCAGGGCTATAATTATGGATCACAAGGCCAGTTTCCTCCCCAACCACGCAAACAGGGCAATCAGATCATTCTGATCGTCTGCATTGTTCTGGTCGTGGTTTTGTTAGGAGTGGTCAGTATTACAACAATTGCACTTTTAAACCGTCCTGATACAACGAAATCAGTCGCACAACCGACGGCGGCAGCAACGATTGCGCCGACAACAGCCCCTACCGTCGCCCCAACACCGACGACCGCACCGACGCCGACGCCTGTGCCAACACCTGCACCGGATGCAGGCTTTGCATGGTGCAGTACAAATTGTAGTCAGAACGGCTTTACCACTGAATTTCCCGCTGACTGGCAGGGCGTTCCCATCAACAACAGTCCAGGTGTTCAATTCACGAATCAAACGCTGCCAAACGTCTATGCAGCATTTAAAACACCCGGCGCAACCAGTGATACAGCGGCCAATATCCTTATGAATGATGTGCAGAGTACTTTTGGCGCACAACCAGGCTATGCGGCTCCCACAGTGCCACCGGCTGCAAATGCAACCATTGGCGGCGCACCGTGGTATGCTATAGCTACAAACTATAATGATACTCAAAATCAGCCGATACACGTTGAAGTGTATACGACCGTCTACCAGGGCAAGGCATATATCATTGAATTGCAAGCACCTGAATCCAATGGTCAATTTGACTCTGTGAAACAACAGTTTTTTGTAAATATGCTTGTGAAGTTTCAATTTCTGCCAACTGCTCAATAGTAGAATAGAGGATTTGTGAAATATTTTCTCATTGCACAGGTCTTTATTAGTGGCATGACGAGTCTCGCGCTTGAAATGTGCGCCTCCCGCCTGCTGGGAGCTTATTTTGGCACCTCTCTCTATATCTGGGCGGTTCTGATCGGCCTCGTCTTGATCTATCTCACCATTGGCTATTTTCTTGGCGGTCGGCTGGCCGATCGGTATCCTTCGACACGGGCACTCTGTATTATTACGTCAGCCGCTGCACTCACCACATCACTGATCCCTTTCGTTAGCCAGGGTATTCTCTCCTGGTCCGTGCAAGCTATGGCGCAGGTCTCGGTCAGCGCTTTTCTCAGTTCACTGATCGGTACGGTGCTGCTTTTCGCCGTTCCAGTTACCCTATTGGGCCTTGTATCGCCCTATGCAGTACGCCTCATGACACAACATGTGGAACAAAGCGGACGCACCAGCGGCTCGCTCTATGCCATCTCCACAGCGGGCAGCATTCTTGGCGCATTTTTGCCCGTCCTATGGCTTATTCCAACCTTTGGGGTCAGGCGTACCTTTCTCATCCTGGGCGTCCTGCTCTTCGCCGCCTCCCTATGGAGCTTGCGTCCATACTGGCGGCCAGCTTTTATCGTAGTCTTAGTCGCCTTGATCCTTCCGTTAGGGCCACTCAAAAATATTCCGGATCTCATCTACAATCAGGAATCGCTTTATAATTACATCCAGGTCACCCAGCTCCCCGACGGAAGCCGCCAACTCGTTCTAAACGAAGGTGATGCGATCCACTCTATTTATTATCCCGACCGTAACCAGGTATTGACTGGCTGGTACTGGGATTATTTTCTAGCCGCGCCTTATTTTAATCAGGGCTTCACTCCTCAGAAGCTCCATCGCGTTGGTATTATTGGATTGGCTGCCGGAACTATTGCACGGCAGTTCACGCAGGTCTATGGTCCTGTTCCCATTGATGGGGCAGAGATAGATCCTTCCATCGTCAATGTAGGACGTAAGTACTTCGCAATGAATGAACCTAACCTGCATGTCTATGTCCAGGACGGGCGTGCGTTCCTCGCTACGACGCAAGAACAGTATGACGTTGTCGCCATTGATGCATTTCAACAACCGTACATCCCTTTTCAGCTCACGACGCGCGAGTTCTTCGGCCAGATTCGTTCTCACCTGTCACCTACTGGAGTGGTTGTTCTGAATACAGCACATACCACCCATGACTTCAGACTGGTGCAGGCTTTTGTGAACACGCTGAAGCAGGTCTTTCCCAGTGTCTACATATTCAATGTTCCAGGCACGTTTAACACCGAGGTCATGGCAACAATGCAGCCAACATCGATAGACACGTTCCGTAGCAATCTCGCGCAGCTCTCACCAAATACCACCATAGGACAGGTAGCCAGTGAAGTTCTACCTGTCGTCAAGGAAGCGCACGCAAATGGTGGTATAGTCTTCACAGACGACCGGGCACCCATTGAGCAGATTACAGATCAGTTATTGTTGAACTACATCCAACAACCTTAGTATTGACATCCCCCAAATTTTTGGGGTAATGTGTCACGGGCGTACGTCATGGTACTCACGCTAGAAGAAACCTAGAAAGCAAAGAGGAACATATCATGGTGGTAGTTGCAGTTATCGGAGCACAATGGGGAGATGAAGGAAAGGGGAAAATCATTGACGAACTCGCAATGCGAGCTGATCTTGTCGTACGATATCAAGGTGGCAGCAACGCAGGACATCGCGTCGTCCACGAAAAGGGCGAATTTTCTTTCAGCCTCGTCCCCTCAGGTATTCTTTACCCCGACACGACATGCATTATCGGCAATGGCGTTGTGGTCGACCCCAAAGGCCTGATCGCCGAAATGGAAGCCTTGCAAGAGGAGGGCGTGGATATGTCCCGCCTCTACATCAGTGAACGGGCACACGTCGTTATGCCTTATCACTTTTTACTTGACCGCCTTGAGGAAGAGGCACGCGGTACGGATAAGCTCGATGGTGCTCAACGTGGCATCGGTCCAGCTTACGTTGATAAACATGCTCGCACAGGCATTCGTATGGCTGATTTACTGGATGTAGACGCCTTTCGCTCCAAGCTTTCCACCATCCTACAACAGAAAAATCGGATGATCACGCAGATTTATAATCAGCCGCCACTCTCGCTCGAAGAGATCCACGGCGAGTACTTCGGCTACGGGCTACGCTTACGCTCATACATCGCCGACACGCAAAAGATGCTGCATCACGCCCTCTTCGACCACAAAACAGTGCTGCTGGAAGGTGCTCAAGGGGCCCTTCTCGACATCGATTTTGGCACCTATCCCTTTGTCACATCCTCATCGACAATGGCCGCCAATGCCGCCGTTGGTGCTGGCCTCCCCCCACGCTCGATCGATCGCGTCGCCGGTGTCTATAAAGCCTATATTACACGCATCGGCAATGGCCCTATGCCCACAGGCCTCTTTGACGACATTGGGCGCGAAATGCGTGATCGTGGACAAGAATACGGTTCCATTAATGGCCGCGAACGCCATTGTGGCTGGTTTGATGCAGTAGCGGGCCGTTTCGTTGCCCAGATCAACGGCCTGGATATCGCCATCATTACCAAACTTGACGTTCTTGACACCTTCCCGAAGATCAAGATCTGTACCGCATACAATCTGCATGGAGAAACTATTCATACCCTCCCCGCTACCCTTAGCGACCTCGCCGCCTGTGAACCCATCTACGAAGAAGTCGACGGCTGGCAAACCAGCAC
>JACDAE010000294.1 GCA_013695595.1 Ktedonobacteraceae bacterium
GGTCTATGCAACACGAGGGGAAGTTGGTGAGATCTCTGATCCTGTACTGGCAACACAAGAAAATCTGGGACAGGTACGAGAAAGTGAGTTGCGAGCGGCACTCACTGTTCTTTCTGTACCTCATCTCTGGTTCCTTGATTACCATGATTCTGGTATGGCGGGATCACCTGCGAACCACTATCCCCATGCTTTAATGAATGCCGGACCCGCTGACGTGATTGGCAAACTGGTTGCCATTATTCGCCAGTTTCGCCCACAGGTCTTAATTACCTTTGACGAGACCGGTGGCTATGGTCATCCCGACCATATCGCAATGTACAAAAATACGGTCGGGGCATTTCATTCTGCCGCCGATGGTGTGCAGTATCCCGAAGCTGGACCCTCTCATGCCGTCTCCAAACTCTATTTCACCTCCCTTTCACGTCACCAGTTCGAGACGCTCGCAGAGTGGATGCAGGGCCAGGAAGCTGAAATGTTCAAGGATAAAGATCCTGCCGATATGGGCATACCAGATGATCGCATTAGCGTGATGCTTGATGTTGAACGCTGGCAAGATCTCAAAGCCTCCGCTCAGGCGATGCATCGCACACAGATTTATCCCAATAATGCAATGTTGAGCCTGCCCAATGAACTACAGCGTAAGTGGCGCAGTACTGAAATTTACCAACTCGCCGCCTCCCGCGTTGGACCCGACGTAGTAGGCGAAAATGACCTGTTCGCACACGTTTCTTAGATCGCTCCATATGGGCGTGATGGACCACGCCTACCTTCCTTTCCTCCTCTCACAATTGACCCTATTGAAGTAGACATTTTTTCCGATAACTAAAAGGGGAAGTGTGAAGTTGCATTCTTTCATTCCCACATAGTTTTTCATTGACAGAATTTGCAATGGCAAAGGGATGTGCTCTCATCCTCCTGGCCGGTTCCTTGCCAGGAAGAGAACTACAAGGGTAAAAAATATGGGTCTCATTCATTTAGAATTCATCATAGAGGCATTGTCCGGCCTGATATTGTCAGCCTTGTTGCTCCATTTGATAGTCACATTGCGCTGGCACTCACCCCGTTTTTACAAAAAGAGTATCACTCTGGCGATGAAAAATGAGAAATACTATCGAACGGCGATGAAAAATGCACCCATTATATTATCTGTCATTGATGCTAAGGGAATTTTTATCTTTTCTGAAGGACGCGGCATAAAAACATTATCACAAGATGCTGACGATAGAATCGGACGCTCGATCTTCAACGTCTATAAAGACTATCCAGGCCTCCTTTCCGCCACACGGCGTGCACTGGCGGGAGAAACATTAACAATACAACAGGATATCGGTCCTTACACATTTGATGCACAAATGACGCCTATGTATGATGCAAAAGAACAGGTTATCGGAGTCATTTTTGTGGCGCTCGACGTAACTGAACGAGTGCGTGTAGAACAGGCGCTACGACATCAGGCATGCTACGACTTTGTGACGGGCCTACCAAATCAGATCCTGTTACGTGAGCGCGTTACGCAAGAATTGCAGACGCAGGAACGCACCAATCTGGCCCTCCTCCTTCTCGATCTAGATCATTTTCAGGAGGTCAACGATACGTTTGGACATCAGCAAGGAGATCTCATTTTACAACAGGTAGGTCAACGCCTTTGCCATGCAGTTGATGCTTCAGCTACTGTAGGACGCATCGGTGGTGATGAATTTGTCATTCTCTTGCCAGGTGCAGATGAAGAGAACGTGCGCGAGGCCATGGTATCAATTTATCATGTATTCGACCTTCCCTTTCTCATCGAGGAGTTTCCTATGCATATCGAGGCCAGCATAGGTATCGCCCTCTCATCCACGCATGAAACCGATTTTTCAACCCTCTTCCGGCAAGCCGACGTAGCCATGTATATAGCCAAGCGTAAACACAGTGGCTATATCTTCTACCAGCCTGAACTGGACCCTTATACTCCACGTCGCCTTGGCCTTCTTGGTGCGCTACGGGCAGCAATCGCAGACAACGAACTGGCTCTCTACTATCAGCCTCAGATTGATCTGCAGACAGGCATCATCCATAGCGTTGAGGCGCTCATACGCTGGAACCATCCCGATTATGGATGTGTGCCCCCGGACCAATTTATTCCGCTCGCGGAGCAGACCGGACTCATTCAACCCCTTTCCATATGGGTTCTGGAAGAAGCTATTCGGCAATGTGCAAACTGGTTGCAACGTGGCATTCAATTGACTATATCAGTCAACTTATCGACGCACAACCTGCATGAAGCCGATCTCCCGACCAGAATTGCCCGCTTACTTACCCACTATGCGCTTCCTGCACGCTACTTATGTGTAGAGGTCACGGAGAGCGCCGTCATGACCGATATCGGACAGGCAGTGGAGATACTGAACCAGATCAGCGAGATGGGCATAAAAATTGCTATTGATGACTTCGGTACAGGCTATTCCTCGCTCGCCTACCTCAAACACTTGCCAGTCAACGAATTGAAAATAGACCGTTTCTTTGTGAAACAGATGATTACCGACCCGATCGATGCAACAATTGTGCAATCTACCGTCAAGATGGCACGTGACCTGGGCTTGAAGGTCGTCGCCGAGGGTGTGGAAAATCAGGAAACCTCGAATCTGCTGGCTGATTATGCCTGCGATTGTGGTCAGGGCTATTTCTGGTCCCGTCCAGTTCCAGCTCTTGAGCTGGAATTGTGGCTGGTAAAGACGAAGTCTGTTGTGGTCGTGTAATAAATAAGATTGCGTTCTCGAGGGGCACTCGCGGGAAACACGGGATTATAAATGGCACCCCTACATCATTAATGAACTAAAGTAAGGGCCAGACTATTTCTTTAAATAGCATCACCGGATGCCCTACCGCGATTCATCGACCTGGGCCATCCGTTCATTCGGGGAAAAGAGATCATTTCACTTCATTTATTATGTAAAAACGAGACCCCCAATATGATATGATATATCCATGTAAATACGTAAATATAACCACCGCAATATACCCACCATCATTAAATCGGAGGACTTTACTTTATGAATGCAGTTAAAACACATGTAGGACGCTGTGATACATGTGGCAAGCCAGCGGCATATGCACAATTGTTACCAAACAACCGTCGTTTCCTCTACTGTGACGAACACGTACCGGCCCTGGTAAAAAGAGAGGCCGACAAGCGCGAGGCCACAGAAAAGACTAGATAACGTTAAATATAAATCGCTACATAGAAATGCAGTAAAGAGCATCCCTTCCCGATTGGTTTTTCCCCAAAAAGATAATAAATGATGCATCTCACGAATATAGCCGAGTGATAGACGCACAGACGACCAGCCGCAAGAAGGATCAAAGCGCATCTGTACCCCTACCAGGTGCCTCAAGCCAATGCCTGGAAATGCATCATTACTCGTGTGGATAGACGCAGGAATGCACATTTTTAGGGGTTCTTTTGCGCAGATAAAAAGAAGAAACGCGGGTGAAATATTCATCCGCGTTTCTTCTTTTCTTTCCTTCAAAACAGGCAAGTTGGCAACGAAGTAAGCTATTACCGGTGCAGGGATGGGGAATGCACCAGTAAAAAGGCTTTATTAGTGCGTTCCCCCATGCCGTCGGTATTTCTACCACATGTGGTGTTTCTTCTTACTAACTTTGTTGTAAGGTGCATTCGCTGGCGTCACCTGACCTGCAGATGCAGGAGGAGCTGGCGAAGTTACAGTTGTGGGAGCCGCTACCGGAGTTGTTCCCGCTACCGGGGTTGTTCCCGCTGCTGGAGTCGTTCCCGCTACCGGGGTTGTTCCCGCTGCTGGAGCTGCCGGAGCCGCTGCCAGAGTAGCCGCTCCAGTCGTACCATTGGATACGACGTTACCGGTTCCGACAACAGTATTGTTCATGTTCGGGTCAGCGACGTTATAGACCCAGGTATTTGGGATCGCCGTTAAGCCTTGCAGACCGTTGATCGCCGAGTCAAGAGCGGCCTGACCATTATTGTCTGTGTTGATCTGCTGTGAGAACAATGTCTTAGCAGTGGCTGAGTCTACGATACTTACTACAACTGGCGCATTGTTATGATTTGGATAGCTGACCTTCAGCGACAGGGCGGCATTACCAGCATTCGGGTCCAGGGTAATGTTTGCACTACCAGTGGCGGCCTGCGTTGTCGTTGTGCCTGTACCAGTTCCTGTACCTGTTGTAGCACCGGCCAGTGTGATGGTACCAGTGATTGCCACACCGTTTCCATCCAGGGTTACTGCGGCAGGATTTGCGACATTGAGCAGACCTGTGCAGTTCAATCCACCATTCCCAAAGGCCATATTAAAGCGTGAGACGAGGAATGTGAACAGGCTATTCGCAACGGCGGGTGCCGGTGAAGTGGCATTTATCGTCATTGTCATATCTTTTTGAATACGCGGTGCACCGATATTCAGCAGGTTCATACAGTATGTCTTGGTGCTAGCATTAGCTGCAGTGGCAGGTGTCTGATCAACGCCTCTACGATACATGGTTGTTTTCTGCATGCTAGGATTAGCATTGTTCAGGGTCATAGGATCGCCCAGGGGCACGAGAGCCATCGGGGCACCCTGCAAGGCATTTGCCTGAATTTCGTCGAGGGCCATTGAAAGAGCCATGCTACCAGGATTGGCAAGGTCAGGGGCCATCCAGGGGGTACAACCAAGGGCGGGATCGACGAACTTCGTCAGTAGAGCATTATCACTTGGATTGCCCAGCGTTATCGCATTGGCCAATTGAGCCTGATTAGCGGTGGTGACCTGTGCAGTCTGACCATTGGCGTTTGCCAGGTACTGAGTCTGCACGTTGTCGCTCTGATCCATGTCGACAAGGCCGAAATCACGGGATGTCATACAGGGCATGCCATCTTTTGCCATTCCCAACGCAGGGATGGTCACTTTACCAGCGGCGATAGCTTGATTGACAACCTGGAAGAAACGACCGGCTGCACAATAAGCGAACTGGCCGAAAACCGATTGGTTGAGGCCATTCACACATCTTGCATTTCTCAATGTGTTGCCTTGCGCACCCTGGAGGGTCAAGTTCGTGCCATTAAAACCAAACCACAGGCCAACAACCGCATTAGCGGGCAGTTTTGGAGCGGTTGGAACAACGGCTGGCTGGGTTCCTTTGTCGATCACCAATGGGCTATAGATGCTGAATGTATTGGTGGCGGGATCAAAAATGGTTCCCTGGACGAAAGCGCCCTGGTTGGGGTTGGCTTCATTACAGGGGCCATTAGCGGCGGCATCTGGAGCAACCAACTGATACGGTGTTGCGAGTCCTTGAGCAGATAATGCGTTAGCGGGTACTATCAACGTACAATTTGGATTAGGAACTGCTGCTGCTGCATGCGAATTAATATACGGCAGCACAACCACAACTCCTACTCCAATCATCGCGAGCAGAAGAGGAACACTTATACCAATTATCATCAATGGTGATAAGCGACGCCGCTTATTGGGCGCATACATGGATGTGTTTGATGCTCTTGGAGCACTTCTTGGTTTGGTAAGCATCTGTTTTCCTTAACCTCTTTCCAATTTGAACATGTAGTCGGTTGCATTATGTGCCACGCGACCTATAATAATTGCATCTCAGACAATTCTGGAGAAAAGGGGGATTTCATATCTCCCTTTTAAGTCCTCCAGGGCTTCTTACTGATGCGCAGTAAACCGTTTGTTCTGTCCTACTGATGCATGGACGGAAGTCCCTTGAGTCAAGACCGAATAAATCCTGTTGAACTAAACAAACCGTCACTCCAGCTTCCAGAAAAGCTTGTTTAGCCATATCACGGACTCAGTAGCGCCTTTTTTGCAGACCAGGACAAATCTCCTAATCCATATTTGTCCTGGTACACAAATAAACTTGTTTAGCCATATCACGGACTCAGTAGCATGATTTTTGCAGACCAGGACAAATCTCCTAACAGGCATTTGTTTTGGCGTACAAATAAACTTGTTTAGCCATATCACGGACCCTATAACGCTCTTTTGCAGACCAGGATAAATCGCCCAATTAGTACTACAATACAAAGTTTTCTTCTCAGAACCGCCCTACAGGTCTGCTCAGTGAGGGATACTACCATACCCTTTGGCAATTCGTGGTGTACAGGCATACCCATAGCTAGAAGGTACAATTCTGGCTCTCTACCCGTTGACCCCTACAACAATTTTGAGGAACCGGACAGTTATTGACGTATCGTCATACCATCGCATAGAATGAAAAGGAAAATATAAAAAAACTATTCTATTTCACTATTATCGAGGAATGAGAAAAACATATGGAAGAGCCACAGACGTGGCGGGAGCTATTGGGAACAATTATAGAGGACCCACAAGAACGTTCACGTATTGCACGTGCAATCAACGTCAATCAGGTTACTCTAACGCGTTGGGCGACGGGAACATCCATACCTCGTCTGCGCGGTTTGCGGATTTTACTGGATGTGTTACCAGAGCAACGTAAGCAATTCATCCAGCTCCTCGCATTAGATTATCCAGAATTGCTTTATGAAGAGACTCGGGAAGATGAAGAGTCATTACAGATTCCAGCGAGTTTCTATGCCCATGTGCTGGAGGTCTATACCAGCAATCCGCTTATTTTGCGAGGCTCCACGTTAGGCATTATTATTTTGCAGCAAATGCTGCACCAACTCGATCCACAACACATAGGACTGGGTATTTTTATTGCACAATGCATGCCTCCCTCTAACGGCAAAATACGCACTGTGCGTACGATAGTTGGTCGAGGAACTGGTGTATGGAGGAAAATTGAGGGGCAGGTGGCGTTTCATGGGATAGAATCGCAGGTAGGACACGCAATACAGGAACAGCGCCATATCCTTACTCAGAGCACCGAAGAGAGGGCAAACTGGTACCCACCTGGCATCCCCGATGTCCAAAGTGTCGCAGCGCTTCCTATCCAGATGGCAAACGCTATTGCTGGTGGAATAAGCTTGCTCAGTGTCCAGGCGCAATATTTTACAACAGAGCGCTTAGATCTGATCCGCGCATACACAGATATGTTGGTGCTTATTTTCGATCAGGATGAGTTCCGCGTTTCTAGTATGATTGAGATGGGAATTGTGCCAGATTTTCTTGATCAGCAGGTAATGATTGCCAGTTTCCAACAACGTGTCAAGCAGCGTATGCTGGAAGCAACGCGCAAAGGTCAACTTCTCCCCCGTCCAAAAGCAGAAATGGAGATCTGGCAGGAATTGGAGGATAGTATGTTGCATAATCCCCAGGGCTAACCAATCTCCTACTTTGGGAGCTCGACGAAGAAAGTGCTTCCCTGCCTGGTTCAGACTCACACCAGATGCTCCCATCATGGCGCTCCACAATGTTCTTCGAGATCGCCAGGCCTAAGCCCAGGCCGCGCTTAGAGGATGTCTGCGCGTCCGGGGTACGATAGAATATCTCGAAGATATGCGTTTGTTGATCCTTGGGAATGCCTTTGCCAGAGTCTTTGACCTGTATCAATGCGCTGGAGGGCCGCTCATTAAGAATTACCTCAATTGGACTCCCATCGGGCGAATATTTGATGGCATTGCTGATGAGATTGAGGAGGACCTGTGCCATCCGGTCGCGATCGACCGCCACATTTACTGCTCGCTCAGGCATATTCAATGTGATGGGACGACCATTTAACAGGTGTTCGTCTTCGACAGCTTCGCGGCAAATATCTCTAAGGTCACTTTTTTGTTTCCTTAATTCTAGTTTGCCCGCACGAATGCTGCTCACATCCATTAAATCATCAATAAGGTTAGTCAAGCGCGTGGTCTGATCGTTAATTTTCTTGAGCGCCATGCCAATCTCTTCCATTTCGGGAGAAGCATTTTTTTGCTTGTTCAGGCGATGGATCGTCAGTTGGGCATGACCACGAATAGAGGTAACAGGAGTTTTTAGTTCATGCGATGCAATGGAAAGAAACTGATCCTTCATCTGGTCAGCCTCTTCTAGCTTCCGATTGGCGAGTTCCATTTCTTCTGCGTACACCTGCAATTCCTGTTCAGCCCCAAGGGCCAGCAAGCGGGCACGTTCGCGCTGTGCTGTGATCAGAGCGATAGTGCAGCCCGCAATAATAAATGGCACCAATTGTATCGTATCGCGCCAGGTACCAGCCATAATTTGACCAAAGGGGGGAACGAAATAATAGTCCAGCAGCACTGTACCGAGAGCAACTGCAATCAAGGCGGGGCCCACACCCCAAAAAAGTGCAACCAGCAAAATGGCGAGAATAGGAAATGCGCTGGCAAAATGGACAATGTTCAGTGCTTTTTGCAAGAAAAGTGTGCAGACCATGGCAACGGCAATAATGAAAGGGCACAATATATATCCAACCAGGGGATGACGCCAGCCGGGACTTTGCCGGATATAGGCCTTACGTAAGATGGTCCTTTGTGCAAGGCTCATCTGCTTCATACGGCGACCATGGCGATCAATATAGACTCTAGAATGTGTTGCTCTCATCGTCATCCTATTTTCTCGTATCCTCTTCTTCAGTGCTAGTGTAGCATATTTGTCTGCACTCAGACAATTCACCTCATTACTATGCTTTAATGAGACGTTTTTCTTCTACTGCCATAAACGCTTTTTGCATATGCGCATCGTGCATACCGATCACAGGAATCTCTGGATGCCGCTGGGAGAAATGATGGAGATCAATAAGTGTCTGGCGTGCGCTGGCATCGTCGCTCGTGAACATGGACCATAGGATGGGGTGCATCGTTGCCGGACGGATGTAGTTCTCCGCGCTCCAGACGGCATCGCCGACAAGGAAAAGGCGCGAACCATTTGCCCGATTGATAAATAGTCCGGTATTGCCTGGCGTGTGCCCAGGGAGCGGCACCAGAACGAGTGAACCATCGCCAAAGAGATCATAGGTTGAGCGAAAACCCATGTAAGCGGGTCCTGCACAGTCAAATAATTCGTGTGGGTTATCACCCATAAGTTGCCAGATCAGTGGAGTAATACCCCTATCTGAAGCGTGCGACTTTGCGGCATCATACTCAACCCGATTGATACATAAACGCACACCTGGAAGATCAGGAATGCCGCTGACGTGATCCCAGTGCAGGTGCGAGAGTAAGATAAAATCCAGATCATCAGGTTTCATCTCCAGTTGTTGAAGATGGCTGCTTAATCCCTGCTCAAAGACGAAACTACCTAGTAGGGTACGAAATAAGACCGACTGGTTGCGTAGGAAAGCGTAAATATCACTGCAAAAACCGGTATCATAGAGGAATGTTCCGTTGGGATGCCTGATCAAGACCGCGCTATATGCATTTACATGTGGTGCCCAGGAGGCTGCTCCACGTACAACCAGGAATTCCGGGAGGGTTACATGGCCGCACCGCAGAAATGTGACCTCTATCTGGGGCCATGTCGAGTTGTCTGGAACCTCTTCTTGGACAGTGGATATCTGTTCGGTTATAAAACGTTGTGGTAGCACACTTTTGAGCGCGAGACCTGTCCCCACCGCTCCTAAAGCCGCAGCACCCATACCTGCCCAGTTCCGTACTTTCATAAATCGTCTCCGATGTCTTGTTGCATGCTTGATAAAATACCCCTACGTGGGCTTGTGAACTGCACCCCTACACCAATGGGATCAAGGGCACATCTCTAACAGTATACTACGTTCGGGTACTGCTTTGCGCAGTTCCTATGCAATCTCTTGCACAATTTTACAGAGGTGACATGGTTCTAGGTCCAGATGCAATTTCGTTCTTAATTTTGTGTATCATCTTCTTATCCTGCAGCGTACTTATGTATAGGGCGTCTTCTTGTAAAATTGTGTATGGGGAGGAACTACGCCCGCAGCATCGCTTGTAAGGAACTCCTCAACTTGTAACGTTATAAAGAGGTTGAAATGAATACCAATCGGACACACGAGAGCATCATTATCGCTACATTCACTAGCGCTAGAAAAGCAGAGAACGCCATCGAGGAACTGCATAATGTCGGTTTCACTAGCGACCAGATTCGCTATTCGCGCCAGTTTAGCAACGAAAATTTTCTGGAGGGTATTAAAGATCTGTTGATCTTCCCAAACGAGCGGCAAGACGAAACAACGACAGATATAGAGACCCTACTACAGAATATGGGTATCGAACAAAAGGAAATCCAATACTACGAGCAGACGTTCCATAGCGGGAATTTTGTTGTTATCGTACGACCCGATGAAAAAGATCAGGAAGCCCGGACTATTTTGAAGAAACATGATGGAGCTAGCTATACTAAACAAAGCTAACTCTATACTCACTGATTTTTGCATAGAAAAAACCGTGCATACCTTCTATGAGATATACACGGTTCTTTCTCTACCAATCTATATTAAGCAACCCTGGACATTTCTTCCTGTGACACGACCGCGATATTGCCATCGTGTACGGTCAAAACGGCTGCCTGACCACTGGCAATTTCGCCTGCCAGCAAAGCATCGGCCAGCGCATCATCGACATAGGTCTGGATCGCCCGGCGCAAAGGTCGAGCACCATACTCTTCATCGAAACCCTCCTGCAACAGGAAGTCTCGCGCTTCGTCAGTAACTACCAGCTCGATTTTCTGCTCACTCAGGCGGACACGAACCTGGTTCAGCATCAGTTCAACAATGCTGTTCAGCTCGCTCTTGCCCAGTGCGTGGAAGACCACAACCTGGTCGATACGGTTGATGAACTCTGGGCGGAACATCCTCTTCAGACCTTCCATTGCTTTTGAGCGCATCGCCTCATGCTGCTCGTCACGAACATCTTCGTCCTTCTTGGCCGCGAAACCAATCCGTGCAGCACGCTTGAGATCACTACTACCAGCGTTACTGGTCATAATCACAACGGTATTTTTGAAATCGACGGTGCGACCCTGGCCATCCGTCAGGCGTCCATCATCCATAATCTGCAACAGTGCGTTGAAGACTTCAGGATGTGCCTTCTCAACCTCGTCAAACAAGATGACGCTGTATGGGCGGCGGCGGACCTGCTCGGTCAACTGACCACCTTCGTCATAGCCCACATATCCCGGAGGGCTACCGAAGAGACGCGCCACCGTATGTGGCTCCATATATTCAGACATATCGAAGCGAAGCATGTTTTCTTCGCCACCGAACAGCTCCGCGGCTAACGCCTTGGCAAGTTCAGTCTTACCCACACCTGTTGGTCCAAGGAACAGGAACGAACCAATAGGCCGTTTGGGATCTTTCAAACCCGCACGTGAGCGGCGAATGGCACGTGCCACAGCGCTGATCGCTTCGTCCTGACCGATAACCCGCTTGTGCAGATCCATTTCCAGGTTGCGCAGGTTCTGGCGCTCGCCTTCCAACATCTGGCTTACAGGAACGCCGGTCCAGGTCTCGACAACATGCGCAATGTGTTCGGGAGTTACCATCAAAGAGACGGAACTGTTTGCCTGTCCACGAGCATTTTCCAGCTTGCCTAACGCAACCAGCTCTTGCTGGCGCATCTTCGCAGCACGCTCGTAATCCTCGGATGTGGCGGCAGCTTCTTTCTGGGCCTGAATATCGGTCAGTTCTTTCTCAAGATCGGCAATCAGCGTTGGACTGACGATACCCTTTTCACTGGCCTCCAGGCGCAGTGCAGAACCAGCCTCGTCCATCACATCGATGGCTTTGTCCGGTAGGAAACGATCATTGATATAGCGATTGGACAGTTTTACAGCTGCCTCAATGGCCTCGTCGGTAATGCTCACACCATGATGCAATTCATAGCCTGCACGCACCATATGCAGCATCTCGATGGCCTCTTCCTCGCTCGGCTCGTCAACGACGACCGGCTGGAAGCGGCGTTCTAAGGCGGCATCTTTTTCGATGTGTTTGCGATACTCGTCAAGCGTTGTTGCACCAATACAGCGCAGTTCGCCACGAGCCAGTGCCGGCTTAATCATATCGCTGGCACCAACGGCACCTTCAGCGGCTCCCGCGCCAACTACGGTATGCAGCTCGTCAATGAAGACGATAATTTCGGGAGACTGGCGTAGCTCCTCAAGAATAGATTTGATACGCTGCTCAAACTGGCCCCGGAACATTGCACCAGCAACCATACCACCGATATTCAACGAAACAATACGTTTGCCACGCAGATTAGCGGGAACCGTTCCATCATTGATACGACGGGCAAGACCTTCGACAATCGCGGTCTTACCAACACCTGGCTCACCAATCAGAACTGGATTATTCTTCTGGCGACGACCAAGGACGGTGATCATACGGCGCAACTCGCGCTCACGGCCTGCGGCGGGATCAAGTTTCCCCTCGGCTGCTTCAATGGTAAGATCGCGTCCAAACTGATCAAGGGTTGGCGTTTTACTATTTTTAGCTTGCTGCTCAGCGGTTGCAGTGGCACCACGGCCATTGCTCTGTCCCGCAGCAGAAGCAGAATTATTGTTTGCAGAAAAGCCAAAGGGAGCATCAGGCGTACCCTCCAGGCTACCCGCCTGCCCCATCATGTTCATCAACTCATCAACGCACGACTGGCAGAGATAATGTTGCTC
>JACDAE010000304.1 GCA_013695595.1 Ktedonobacteraceae bacterium
GTACTGCACCGTTCCCAGATGGGCAAAGACATCCGGCAGATCGGTCTGCGGCAAATGGTAGGCCACCAGGAAACGGCGTGCCTGCTCCTGCGAGATAGTTAGCGTCATGAACTAGTTCCTCTTCTCACTGGATGCACTCAACCATGCCTGAATAATCTCAGTGTGCTCCTGATAATGACCAAACGTATTGCCAGCAATGGTATACCAAAGCGGCACACCCTTCATCCAGACAAACCAATTAGCTTCAAAAAGCTCCTCCTGGCTGAGTGCCTGAACCGCTCCCACAACGTCGATATAGCTTGTACGAAACGCCTGTAAGACCTCGTTCAATGGACGATCTTTATTCATCTGATAAAATTGCTCGTTCGCTTGATCCAGCCCTGCCTCCTCGATGGCATCGGGAAGTTGATCTGCTGCACTCTTACGAGCGGCCCCCTGAAGAAAAACGAGCACACGCTGATGCCACGCGGCAAGATGCGCGATATTATCTTTGATAGACCACGTTCCGTTCACACCAGGAGTAAGGAGTTGCGTGTTTGTAAACGAAGAAAGCAATTTCTCGAAAGCATTATAACTACTGAAGATTTCCTCTAGTAGCTCTGCTTTTGTAGTAGGATCTGCCATCTTTTTTTCTCCCGCCCTTCAAAACACAATTTCTTGGGTTGGCTTTACAATAATAGCACTGGTATCGGTCTTGAAACCATTCAGCGTCTCATTATAGAAAGCGATAATCTGCGCTGCTGTGAGCGTATCACAATCAAAGGTTGTATGTGCATCGCCAACCAGAGTGACATCATAGCTACAGGTAGTGGCACGCCGTACGGTTGTATCAACACAGTATTCGGTCTGTCCGCCAGCAACAACCAGATGGCGAATGTGACGCTCATGCAGTTCCTGTTGCAGTGATGTTTCATAGAATGCATCGGAAGCACGTTTATGCACGATTGGCTCACTTTCTTGAGGAGCAATGATGGACGAGATCTGCCACCCATCGGTACCTACTTCGAGGCCATGCCCTTTCGGACCATCGTGCTGAACATAAATGACAGGTGTGCCGGTTACACGAGCTTTTGCAAGCAAGGTGTTGATATGCGCAAGGATTTCGTCACGCTGATAGGCTTCGTCGATCAGGTTTTTCTGTACATCGATAATGACAAGTGCGGTATCTGTGGCCATTGTGTTACTCCAATTTCTATGTGAGTGCTCGGCACTTTATTTCCCAGGATGTAGGGCCACCGCCCGATCCCCACCAGGGTGTGCATCGGCTCTACGGGCGGTGGCAAGCACACGCCCCTACGCCATGGTGATACATTTACGACGCCCAGGCTTGAATATCGGGAATGTGCTGGTGATAATGTTCGTAGGAATCGCCGGCAATCGTTTTCCAAAGCGGCTCATCGGGCCAATAGACAGGCAACAACGCTTTGAAGGATGGAGAGGAGCTAAGTAATTCCTCTTCCGGAAGAGATTGCACAACAGTTAAGAGATGTTGGAAGGATTTTTGTGAATATGCAAGCACTTCTGGGAGAGAACTATGCTGATGTTCCTTGAAGAAACGCGCATTGCGAAGCTCAACATCTATATCCTCTGGCTCCCCACTATCCAGCGTTTTTGTCTCGCCACGCATAAGTTCTTCTATTACAGCGGCAGTCCATTCTTCATAGTAGGCAACATGCGCAATGACATCTTTCAACGACCATTCACCTGCGAAACCAGGCTGTGTCATGCGTGATGTATCGATCTTTGCCAGAAGTGCCTCCCAGTTTGCGCGTTCGCTGTGCAGAATTGAGAGAAACTTTTCTTTTGTCATGGGTGTATCCATAAAAATATCCTTTCAATTGGAACCACAAACTCATACCTTGAGTCTAGCACACAATGAGGTTATAATAAGTCCTGATTAGAACAGAGTACCGAAAGGGGAACACTATGTATTTCCCGGCGACCCGTGTCCTGACAGTACTGGAATTGCTCCAATCACGTCAGCGCATCAGTGGGCCTGAACTGGCAACCCGGCTGGAAGTCGATGCACGCACGGTCAGACGCTATATCACGATGCTACAGGATCTGGGCATTCCCGTCGAAGCTGAACGTGGACGCTACGGCTCGTATCGCCTGCGACCTGGCTTTAAACTGCCTCCATTGATGTTTACTGATGAAGAGGCACTCGCGCTGACCCTTGGACTCCTGATGGCACGTGAAGTCGGCCTGGGAGTCGCCACGCCTGCCGTCGAGGGTGCGCTGGCAAAGGTTGAACGCGCACTCCCAGCCATGCTGCGCGAACGCGTACAGGCAGTACAAGAGACGCTAATCTTTGACATTCAACCATCCAACGCCGTTCCCCATAATGATGTAGTTATAACACTATGCGCCGCTGCACAACAACAAAAACAGGTCTGGATGCGCTATCGCAACTGGAACGCGACTGAAGAGACCGAGCGCACCGTCGATCCCTACGGGCTGGTCTATAGGGTGGGTTGCTGGTATATGGTTGGTTATTGTCATCTACGCGCGGAATTAAGAACGTTTCGCCTGGATCGCATACAGCATGTCGAGATGCGTACAGAGATCTTTGCACGCCCGGCAGATTTCGATAGCCTCGCTCATGTGCTTAAGTCAATCTCCAATACACCTGCTACCTGGCCGATCGACGTGCTTCTAGAGACAACAATGGAGAACGCGCAACATGTGGTTCCTCCTGCACTCGCAGTGCTAGAACAGGAAAAAGAGGGCATCAGTTTTCGTTGTTATGTTGAAAATCTGGAGTGGATCGCATATATTCTCCTTGGCCTCGGCTGTCCGTTTCTCGTGCGCCAGCCCCCAGAATTGCGCGATGCATTGAGGAAACTGGCGCAGAAAGCCACAACGATGGCAGAACGTACAGAATAGTGATATCTCAAGCTGGCTCCTACGCATCGTGATGTATAGGATGAGTGAGGAGCCATTGTTGCCTACGCGTCCATTCAGCACCATTGACACCATCACGACTATCATAGCCCCAGCGTAAAGCAACTACATCTAACAGAACAAACAGGATGAGAATAATAAGTAAGATTGTCATATGCTTCTCCTTACGTACTGACGTACGTCTTTCCCGATAAAGGGAGATCCTTTGTTGTTGCAAAAAAAAGTTGTAACAGGGAAACTACCTTGACAGAGAATAAACTAACCAGCTAAAATGTTTTTACTAGTTAAAGGATACATGATAAAAGCTAACCTGTCAAGTTATTTTTGATGGTTAGCCACAAAAATAGAAAGATTGCACGAGAGAAAACATATGCAAGAGTTAAACGAAACCACAGAAGCATTTAATTTTGTAGGCAACCGCTTATGCCTGGATTTTACCAACACGCTGCATGACCGTGGCACAGAGACAGAGCGCGACCATTTCAGTACATACGCCAGCCTGGCCCGATGGAGTGAAGGAGCAAAGATCCTGTCAGCCGAGGAAGTGCAGGCACTCCTTGAAGAAGCAAAACGCCATCCAGAAGAGGCTGCTCTGGTATTTAGAAATGCAACCATTTTGCGCGAGGCCATATATCGCATTTTTGCAGCTCTGGTTAGAGAAGATAGCCCGGAAGTTGCAGATGTACAGATGCTCAATACAGCCTATGCACAGGCGATGGGAAGAGCATGTGTTGTCCAACAAGGGGACACTTTTACCTGGGATTGGCAGGGGAAAGAGACGGCATTGGACCGTATGCTATGGGACATAGTACGTTCGGCGGCAGAGCTGCTGGTCTCGCAGGATTTGTCCCTGATACGTGAATGCGCAGCAGAAGATTGTTCCTGGTTGTTCCTGGATAGCAGTAAAAACCACAGTCGACGCTGGTGCGAGATGAAGGGTTGTGGAAACAGGGCAAAGGTTGGGCGTCATTATGAAAAAACGCAGCGGAAGCAGATATAGGACTTCTAGTACCTTTCTCACCATCTTGTAAATACAAAATTTCACTCTCGTGTATATGCTTGTACAAAGAAATCACGGGGACGTACAACAAATCACCTTTTGCCTGGGAGCAATACTTTCTTAGAGTATTCCCAGCGCAAGAGTCTACATACATACAGAACTGTGAACATGATGACAACAGGAAAAATATACCTGATTGAAAAGGAAGTGTAGTTACATGAAACCAAAGAATTCGGGCCTTGCCCCTCGTTCATCACGTCGTTCAATGTTAAAAGGGACCATGGTTGGTGCCACTGGCCTGGGAGCTGCTGGAGGACTGGCTGCCCTGGGTGTTTACGTCGCTCAAAAGAATAACGTGGGTGGTGCTCACGCTGCAAGTGCAGATTTGGGGAATGGTGTCAATGGGTCAACTCAGAGAAACTTCACCATGAATCCACAAGCGGCCAATGCCAAAATCAAGACGATTCTCAATATCGCCATCACCGCTGAGGAACTGGCCGTAGTGTTCTACACCAATGTTCTTAAGAACGCCAATCATCTTGGGTTCAGCAACGCCGGTTTTCTCGATATCCAGGCAGCCTTGATCGAAGAACAGATCCACCAGATCTTCCTGGCTAAACAGGGCGCGAAAGCACTCACCAACAAGTTCAGTTTCCCCTTTGGAAACGACACATTTAGGAATTTTAACCACTTCATCACGGTACAACAGCAGATGGAAGCCCTATTTGTCGCAGCCTACCTCGCGGCGGGTAAAGAGTTCGCAATGTTGGGCCGACCAGACCTGGTACAGATCGCAGCACAAATTGGTGGAGTAGAGGCCGAGCATCGCGCAATTGGTCGTGCCATCGGTGGAATGAAGCCTGCAAACAACCGCGCATTTGAGACCTTATTGCTCAACACAGTCGCAGATGCCCCTGCAGTGCTTACAAAAGGTGGCTTCCTCAATCCAAGACCCGGCAACATGTTCGAATTCCGTCCCGTTTCCGTCAACATGAATGGCCTCTCCGGTCGTGCATGGTCCGATAAAGACTGGTCCTAGATTTTTTCTCGCGTGCCCATCCTATCTCAGAGGTTGTTTTTTCTCCGGGGCTATAGTAGGCTCCGTTGCAGATGAATATACTATTCACTGCATCCTACAGCCCTAAAGGACATCTGCTCTCGCTCATGAGCAGATGTCTATTTCTATATGAGCATCTATTTTTACCTGGTTAAAGATACTTACCCTTATAGCTTGCTATGAGATATACTGATGCATCGACCATACGTGCTCGTCGCCTGGGTCAGAGTGGAGGGCACCAGCAGAATCTCCTAATTCGCTGACCTTGTCTATTTATACAAACTATAAGGATCGACACATGACACAAGCAGAACAAATGGTTACCATCTCTTCTAAAGGCTCTACCTTTGAAGGATACCTGGCACAACCCGAAGGTGCGGGTCCATTCCCCGCCGTGGTTGTCATTCATGAAATATTTGGACTCAACGATAACATTAAAGACATTGCACGCCGCTTAGCCGCCGAAGGATACGTTGCGCTGGCGGTCGATCTCTTCGCTGGACGCAACCGTACGATCTGCATGCTTCGCTTTATGAGCCAGATGATGCTGAGTCCTCTCAAAAACGACAGTCTTGAGAACCTTAAAGATGCTTTGACCTTCCTCACTGAACGAACAGATGTAGATGCAGAACGCCTGGGCGCAATCGGATTTTGCATGGGCGGTGGTTTTTCTATCGGCTGGGCCTGCAACGATAATCGGCTTAAGGCAATTGCTCCCTATTATGCCGCAAACCCACGCCCACTCGCAGCGGTCGAGCGGATCTGCCCCGTCGTTGGCTCTTATCCCGACAAAGATTTTACGACCAGTATGGGTCAAAAACTGGATGTCGAACTGGACCATTATGCTATCCCTCATGATATCAAGATCTATCCCAATACACGCCACTCTTTTTTCAACGATCAAGGCAAGAGTTACGCTGAGGCGGCCTCACGCGATTCCTGGCAGCGCGTCCTGAGCTTCTTTCAAGAGCACATCAATGCGCCCGTTGTACCAGTAAAGGATTGAAGTAAAAGCACAGTCTAAGGAAAATTTTATGTCTAAAGCTGAAACAAACATGCTGGGAAAAGTATGCTTGATCACAGGAGCAACTTCGGGCATAGGCAAGGCGACAGCACTTGGACTGGCACAAACGGGAGCAACTGTCGTCCTTGTTGCCCGCAATGCAAAGCAAGGAGAAGCCATACAAACAGAGATCAAACAGCAGAGCGGCAATGAGGCAATCGAACTCCTTATCGCTGATCTCTCTTCCCAGGCTGCGATCAGGCAACTTGCACAGGACTTCCTGGCGCATCATCAGACACTGCATGTCTTGATCAATAATGCAGGCGTCATGATGGGATCACGTACTATAACGGTGGATGGCATTGAAACCATGCTGGCCGTCAATTATCTCGCTCCATTTCTGCTCACCAACCTGCTCCTCGCTGTCATTAAGGCCAGTTCACCTGCCCGTATTATCAACGTTGCGTCAGTACCTGTAAACATAAGGATCAACTTCGCGGATTTACAGGCTACCAGGAGGTATAGTGGATTCAGGCAGTACCAACACACAAAACTGGCGCTTGTTCTATTTACCTATGAACTGGCGCGTCGCTTGCGTGGAACAGGGGTGACGGCTAATTGTCTGCATCCTGGGACAGTTGGCACCAATATTCTGCGCAATCCACCGCCTCTCATTGGCCTGGCGGCAAAGATCCCTATCGCGTCCCTGGTTTTTAGCAGCCCGGAGAAGGGTGCGGAAACCTCGCTTTATCTGGCAACTGCGCCTGAAGTGGAACAGGTGACAGGAAAATATTTTCGTAAGAAGAAGGAAGCACACTCCGCAAAGGAATCTTATGACGAGCAAGTAGCACAGAGATTGTGGGAGGTAAGTGAGGAGATGACGAATGTAGCACACCAGAATACATCATCCAACGAACCAGCGTAGGGAGTAGCTTATGCTGTTTAAAAATTGAATCCGGATACCCAGATCGAGGACCAAATACCAATCAGGGGAGAGGAGCCATTTATTATTCTGTGAGCACCCAATTCCATCCCGGAATTATCGTCACAGTAGGGAAGCCATTTATTATTCCGTGGGATGCTATCACGCTGCATCGGCCTGTCATCGGCCCCAGAATAATAAATGGCTTCCCCACTGTGATTAGTACTCCTAACTGCTTCTATCGATATCTAGTTTTCTTTTTTAAACAGCATAAGCTACTTCCTACACCACCTTATGACAACGCTTCGAGCAACTCGCGTAGGAATAGCTCGGCGTCGGTGACCAGCCCTGCCGCCTGGAAGCTGCCACGATCGGCCAGTTTGGTGACGACCGCTGGGTTGATATCGACAACGACGGTTCGTACCCAGGAGGGCAGAAGGTTGCCAGTGGCAATGGCATGGAGCATCGAAGCAATCATCAGGGCCATCTCGACGCCCTGGACCTCGTCGCGCATACGGTGCTGGGCCTCTTGCATGTCAGTGATGACGCCGGGCATAGGGCCATCATCGCGGATAGAGCCAGCTAAAACGAGCGGAATATTACGCTTAAGGGCTTCGTATGTGATACCATCGTGTAGCAGTCCAGTCTCGACAGCTTTCTCCAGGGAACCAACACCACGAATAGCATTGATTGCACGCAGATGGTTGCGATGTCCACCTTCAACCTGTTCGCCGCTCTTCAGATCAACGCCCAGCGACGTGCCGAAAAGGGCCGATTCGATATCGTGCGTCACAATAGCGTTGCCGCCGAAAATGACCTGGACATACCCACGGCGCAACAATTCTGCTACGTAGCGGCCTGGTCCGGTATGAATGACAGCGGGACCCAGGACAAAGAGGATCTTGCCATTGCGTGCACGCGTCTCACGCATCTGGTTGGCAATCTCATGAATCGCCAGCACTTTGACCTTTTCTGAGGATACGTTGCTCTGCATGAACGCAAATGCTTCACGATTACGATCGCGCTCAAAGGGCTGCACACGAATACCGTCATGCCCAATCACGACATTATCACCTACCAGCACATCATGCATCGGGCGACAATACGCGCGTCCATGCTCGTGCTCGATCACTACAGCGACATCCATCTCGATATTTTCAACCTCGACCCAGTTCCCATTGATACGCACCTGGGTGGGCAGATTGGTGGTTGAGTAGAACTTCTCAGGCAGCACCCCTTTCTGCTCCACAACGGCGGTCTGCGCATTCTGACCCTGGGCCAGAACGGCTCCGATCTGTTGCAACTCGGTCAGGATCAGATCAAGCACCTCGCTATTGGGGGCCAGAATTTTGAGGCGCACATAGCTCGATTCTGTCTTGTGCCTACCAACGCGCATCTCCTCAACGTCAAAGTTGCCGCCACGATCCATGATAATATCCCACGCACGCGGCAAGGTCCAGGAGTCAATAATGTGACCGGTTAGTTCAACGACTTCATGTACTGTAGCACTCATGTTCTCTGCTCTCACTTTAATACGGTATTCCTCGTCCGCTACGACACCACGCCCAGGGACGGAGACATAAATATATGCGGGATGATCCTGCCTGTAAGTGTATGCCGGGGGGATGGGAATGTCAATTGATGGGTGTTTACTTCTCTCTATTTAGCGGATGACGACCCGATCGTCTTCCTCCCAACAGGACAGATCGCTTGAAATGTGCATACGCGACACTTCGTCGCTCGCTGACGCTGCAACACAGGAGGCTGTATCTCACTACAACGCTCCATCTCAACAAGCAGGCGAATAATCTTTTTGCGGAGTGCGGGAGTATACTCGACGGTAAATTCGCGGTCGGCATAGCGCAGAATACCATGCGTCGGAGGGAGTTCAAAGTAATCTTCAAGGATCAGGCAGTACGCACCAACCTGGATGATGTGATTGCTGTATGGGGCACTGGCGTCCTCTACGTTCAACTTTAGCTCAAGCGGCACCGGGCGTCCGTCAGGAAGCTTCACGACATAATCTGGCTTGCCAGCGAGGGGATACTGGCTAGAAGAAAGCGTCTCCCCCTGTCCATCGGCGTCTTCATAGACC
>JACDAE010000409.1 GCA_013695595.1 Ktedonobacteraceae bacterium
GACCTTATGTCTACGAGCGATCCCGAAGCGCTACTCCCACTCTCCCCTGCCGTCTTTCACATCCTGCTGGCCCTCGTTGGGGAAGAACGACATGGCTATGGCATCATGCAGGAGACCACGCTGAGTAGCGACGGCAAAGTCAAACTGGGTCCCGGCACGCTCTACCGCTCCATCCGTCGCTTGCTGGTGGATGGTTTGATCGAAGAATCGGATGCGCGACCAGTTCCTGAGCTTGACGATGAACGGCGGCACTACTATCGATTAACTCCCTTTGGCCTGCGCGTCGCCAGAGCTGAGGCGCAACGGCTGTCTGAACTTGTGCGCATAGCTCAGTCCAGGCAACTCTTGCCTCAACCAGGTGTAGTCTCCCTCGAAGGAGGTCTATAATGGCACGCTCAAAGCCACCTGCCAGAAGAGCTATTGCCTTCTCAGTATGGCTCTACAGCCTCTTCCTGTATGCTTACCCGGCCAGCTTTCGGAGCGTCTACGGTATGCGTATGCTCCAGGTTTTTCGCGATAGTTGCCGCGATACGCTACAACAACGTGGTCTCACTGGCCTCATTGTGCTATGGTCGCACGTATTGTCCGATCTCGTGATCACTGTTTTCCTGGAACGATGGCATATTTTGAAGGAGAGCATTATGGCTAACATTCAACATTTTCCGCAGCGCCTGTGGGTCGCGCTGATTGCAACGGTTTTCGCCTTTGCCGTCTCACTGATTGCAAGCCTTAATCTTTACCAGCTTGAGGATACCAGCCGACTCACACAGGCGGCGTATAGCGCATCGCCTCTCTTGCGCTTCAGTTATGACGGCATCTATCTCACTGCACTCGCGGCGGGCGTCATCGTTTGCACTATCGTGGGATACGCCCTGATACAGAGCGAACTGCTCGTTAGCATCGGCCTCATCATTGTTGCGCTACTGGTCGTCTTCGGTGGCTTTGGTGGATTGCTTGTTCGTCACCCCACGACGTTCCTGGCATTCTTTGCTGCCTTCTTCCTGTTGTTGCTGATGGGCTTTCTAATAGGGCGATTTGTGGCGACACGTGCACGTCGCACTCTTGGACAACGACCTGCCGCCGTCCTGGGTGCATGTGTAAGCGCAGGCAGTGTGTTATTCGTTAATGTGAGCGCGCTGGTGTTGCATACGCTGCTGCTCAATCCGGTGAGCCACGCACTCTACATGCAAGGGCAGATCGAGGGAACACATTTGAACTTCTCGCTGATCTCTATGGGCGTGGCGTTCCTCGCTCTATTCGCCTATATGGTGAGTCTTGTACGTGCTCTTCGCCTGCCAGCACATCAGTAAGGATAAAATATGCCATGACAATCTTCGATCTTGTCCTGATTCTTGCTGTGCTGGGATGCATACTGGCTCTCTTTTCTCTTGGTTATTTCCTCTTGCGCCGTCAATGGGCACGGGCAAAACGGGTCATGCTGGGACTGGCAAGCTTTCTAATATTGTATGCGGTAGTACTTCTCAGCGTTTCCTTTTTCAGCCCTCAACATGTACTCACCATGCACCAAGAGCGCTGCTTCGACGACTGGTGTGCTTCTGTTGAACAGGTCATACAACAACCTGGAGTGGGTACGGCTCCTACGGTAACTGAACATGGCGTATTTTATCTGGTGACCATGCGCATTACGAGCCAGGCCCGAGCCATCACCCAACGAGCACTCGATGTCCAGGTCTATCTGCTTGATGCAAGCAATCAGCGCTATGATCCCTCTCCAAGTGGTCAGCAAGCGCTTGACGAGACGGGACAAAGTGGACAGCCACTAGATAGTAAACTGGCACCCGGCGGCTCCTTCACGCGCACCGTCGTTTTTGATCTCCCTAAGAGTGCTTCACGCCTTGCATTAGTGGTCAATCATGGGTTGTTTCCTGGTGTACTTATTATTGGAAATGAGCAAAGTTTCTTTCACAAACCAACGATCATCCAACTTCAGTGATGTTGGTTTGTGGGGAGATTAGCATTTCATCCCAACAATGTGTTCCTATCAGATGCTCATTGGGCAAATGGGCACCAATTTGCTATAATTGTTCCACACAACATAGTCAGGTGCCCATAACATGGTAGTACTCCGTCAACCGTTATTCAACCCCTTTGGCGTAGGGGCGTGAGCTGGCGACCGCCCCTACGCCAAAGGGAAACATTATCGGTATTGCGATGCAATTGCGTCCCTACCATGTTACGGAGGTGCCTAAGAATAGATTAAGGAGCACATGTTATGTCTGCAAATGCGCAGACGACGACGCAAAACACTCAATTGGCCGCTCAGGGGCAAGAAAATGAGGCCATCGTCGTTGCCAATTTCAGTAAAAGCTACGGCCCCAACCGGGTCGTTGACGCCTTAGAATTTACCGTCCATAAAGGCGAAGTATTCGCGCTGCTCGGCCCCAATGGCGCGGGCAAGACCACAACCGTGGAGACAATGGAGGGGTATCGTGCCCCCGATCACGGCACCATTCGCGTACTGGGACTCGATCCTATCAAACAGGCACATATTTTGAAGCCTCAGATCGGCGTCATGTTGCAGCAGGATGGCCTCTATCCAGCGCTCACCGCACGCGAGGTACTCCATCTTTTCGCTGGCTATTATGCACAACCTCAAAATCCCGATAGCTTGCTTGAACGCGTTGGACTGGCGAGCGCTGCCAAAACGCGCTGCCGTCGCCTATCGGGTGGTCAGAAGCGCCGTCTCGCACTCGCCGTTGCACTGGTCGGGAATCCCTCGCTCATCTTTATGGATGAACCAACCGCTGGCATGGACCCACAGGCGCGGCTAACCACCTGGGAGATTGTGCGTGACCTCAAGAACAGTGGTGTCACCATCCTGCTCACCACGCACCTGATAGATGAAGCCGAACGGCTGGCCGATCGCGTGGCTATTATCGATCATGGACGCCTGATCACGCTCGATACTCCAGGCAACCTGACGGGCACACAGAACGCCAATATCGTCCACTTCGTCGCGCCTGAAGGATTAGATAGCACACAACTGGCCGCCCTGCCATCAGCACAAAAGGCCACAGAGCAACGTCCGGGCACCTATGTCATCGAAACGGATAACATTCAAGCGCTCCTGGTCGAGCTTACAACATGGCTCCAAAATCAGCATATTACCCTCTCGGAACTACGGGTGGGGCATGGATCATTGGAAGACCTGTTCCTGCGCCTGACAGGATCGGAGGTTAGAGACTAACATGGCAAGCACACTTCAATATAATTCTGGTAGCAACAAAGCGGCACCATTTCTCCGTCAGGTGCTCACGCAGGTTCGCTACGAACTTTTGCTCACGCTGAGACGCGGCGAAAATATCCTGGTCACATTGATCGTCCCCGTCTTGCTCCTCATCTTTTTTACATCCCTTAATATCATCCCAGCCAAAAATGGAAGTTCGATCAACTTTCTCTTACCGGGCATCCTGGCACTGGCAATTATCGCGGCTGGCATGGTTAATCTTGGTATTGCAACGGCCTACGAACGGTATTATGGTGTTTTAAAGCGGCTCGGCAGTTCCCCATTATCGCGCAGTGGGTTAATTCTTGCCAAGGTGATCTCGATCCTGGTGCTGGAAATCATCCAGGTCGTTCTGCTGGTTGGTGTCGCAGTTGTGCTCTACAAATGGCAACCGGCGGGATCGGCATGGTTAGCATTGGGCGTCATCGTACTGGGGACCATCACCTTTGCCGGACTGGGCCTGGCGATGGCCGGGGCGTTACGTGCTGAACTTACATTGGCCGGCGCCAATGCGCTCTTCCTGCTCTTTCTGCTCATCGGCGGCGGCATCCTCCCCCTGGAACATCTTCCAACTGCCCTGGCCGATCTGGCCCAGGTACTCCCTGCTGCCGCACTCACCCAACTACTACAGGCCAGCCTGACGAATAGGAGCACGTTTCCTCTTTCGTCGTTGATCGTGCTGGCAGTATGGGCCGTACTGATTCTAGTGATTGCAATCCGCACATTTAAGTGGGAATAAAACACGCGTAAGCGTATATAAACGTAGAGGCCAGGTTATGCAGTTTCAATACATATTCTGGATACTTGCATTGTAGGAAAAGATCATCACTGTAGGGAAGCCATTTATTATTCCGTGTCCCATGAACACCGATGAACGCCCATGACAGGCCGATACATCGTGATGGCAGCCCACGGAATTATAAATGGCTTCCCTACATTCCTTCTGTTTGGTCCACCATCGTGATATCCACATCAACTTTTTAAACTGCATAATCTGGTCCCTACGTTTATATCTATCGACACATCCCTATACACCAATAGCACCTTTAAATCAACATGCTTGTATTTTTACAATTTGCATTATTTTGTTATAATAGAGGGTAAGCAAAGGTCCAGAACAATTATGTGTAATTTTTTCTTATTGAAGGTTCAGTAAGTCTATATCTTTCGCACAAGAAGATCGGGCGGAAGGTGGAAGTAGTAAGGAGTGTGTTTGTGCTATGGATGGAAAAGTATATGAAACATCATCTCTCAAAGAGGAGTGTCTTTCCGATGAATGGGCACAATACAAGCAATTAGAGTGTGTTGTACAATTACCCGTTATACGCTGGTGGTATCATCTGACCACCCCTGCCGAGTCTTCCCTGCCTGCTACAAATAATCGACGTGAAGTGATGCGGCGTACAAGGATTGCCAGTATCCTGATGTTTTTCCTGGTATTGTTGCTCACAACACTTGTTTTACCCGCCGCTATTTTTGCTGGCGATAGAGCAGTTCTCTTGCTTGCCTGCCTCTTACTTTCTATTATTATGGTGGCTATTCTCTTCAACCGTTGTGGAAAATTTCATGTTGCGGGAGCACTGGTGGCCTGCGGGCTTTCGGGGGTGTTCTATACAAGCATCCTCACCAATGCTTCCGGGCTGACGATTGTTTCGTTGCTCCTATTTAATGGATTGGCCCTTTCTGAGCTTTTCATCGCCTCATTGCTCCCTGGCAGTTGGATTTTTCTAGCGACGCTCATCAACAGCCTTTTTATTGTAACGACGTTTATGATGATCCCTGAGACGACCGAAGTGGCGAGGATTATGCAAACGAAAGCATACATAGTCATGATGTGCCTTGTTGTGTTGCATGTTGTGATCTCTGGTGTCGTCTGGTTCTGGTCGCATAGTGCGGCCCAGGCCAACGAGCGTGCGGATCACGCCGAGAAAATTGCCACACTCCAGCGCACACTTACTGAGCAGGAACATATCATAGCGCAACAGAAGCAGCTATTAGATAGCAGCATTGGGCAAATCATGTGCACACACGTTCAGGTTGCCAATGGGAATCTCGCGGCACGCGTCCCTATAGAGGAGACGTTAGCGCTCCAACCTCTGGCAGTGGCACTCAATAATCTATTGAATCGGCTACAGCGGCTACGCCAGGTTGAAAAGGAATTTCTGGCTATCCTGCCATACCTTCAGAGGGGTAAGCAAGCAGAATATGAATTACAGCGTGCAAAGGGTGAAGTAGAGTTTTTACTACGGGCCATACGTGAGGGTCGGCAAGCCAATCGGTGCATTCGTATTCCAAGAGGAGGAACATTGCTCGCGCCGCTTTTTCAGGAGATTAATGGACAATATATTTCTCTTCTGCCATCTTACGGAAAAAGCACAACGGCACAACTTCTTGCACATGATGAAATAGTCAGTGATGGAGTGGCAAAATAGAAATGCATTGAGGTCTATGTACACTGGAGAGAGGGGTGTTTTTAACAAAAGGTGCACAGGTTATGGATGAAAAAAACCACAAGAAAGCAAAGCGCACAGTGACATACCTGACCGAACCAGCGGAAGATGTCACATATAATAAGTTACGAGAAGAGGAAGAATTCTTCCATAGAAGCGAGGAACGATATCGCGCGTTAGCTAAGGCCACAGCCCAGATTACATGGGTGATGTCACCAGATGGTCAAGTAATAGAGGATATTCCCCTCTGGCGAGCCTATACTGGGCAGAGCGAGGCTGGAGTTAAAGGATGGCAATGGCTAGAGGCAGTTCATCCAGATGATCATATGCACGTCCTTGCAGCCTGGCAAAACGCGATAGAAACCAGGGCGATGTACGACACAGAGTATCGTACTCGACGCGCCGATGGTATCTATCGCTACTTTCTTGTGCGCGGCGTGCCCATTTTCGAAGAGGACGGCACGCTACGCGAGTGGGTTGGCATCTGTACCGATATTACTGAACGTAAGCAACTAGAGAAGCAATTGATGGCGCGTGCCAGCCAGCTAGAAGCAATCTTTGAGACTATTGCAGATGGGTTGATTGTCTATGATCAGAAAGGCAATATTATACACACGAATCTTGCGGCTCGTCATTTGCTCAACAGGAATTTCAATTACTACAATCGCGATCTTCATGAGAGACTGCGAGTTTACGAAACGAGGGATGGGCAAGGCCAACTGCTTCCTATCAAACAGTTACCACTGATGCGTGTGTTACGCGGTGAAGAGCTTACAGGAAATAATACGGTAGATATTCAATCAAACCTGTTAGATGGGAGCGCAACTCAGATCAATATTAGCGGCGCACCTATGCGTGACAATGAAGGGCATATCGTTGGAGCCGTTTGCGTTTTTCGCGATGTGACTGAGCGGCGGCGCCTTGAAGCTGAACACGTAAACGTGCTAGCAACACTTCAGGAGACCAACGCTCATCTGGAGCAGGTAAATAGAATGCAGGTCGACTTTATCTCCATTGTAAGCCACGAATTTCGGACCACGTTAACAGGCATTCAAGGCTTCAGTGAACTATTGCGCGACAGCGATTTAGATGACCTGGATGTGAGGGAATATGCTACTGACATCAACACTGACGCACTACGCCTTAACCGCATGATTACTGAGTTGCTGGATATGGAACGCATGAAGTCGGGGAAAATGATGTTTCATCTAGAACCTTTAAACCTGAATGCATTACTTGTAGAGATTATCGAGCATACACGTCCCAATGCCCCTGAACATTCCATCCAATACACACTTGAAGAATTTCTGCCCGAAGTCATGGGCGACAGTGATAAGCTAACGCAGGTTTTGACTAATTTACTCTCCAATGCCATAAAATACTCGCCTAATGGAGGAGATATTCTGTTTAAAAGTCAAAAAGAAGGTAATTCTGTGCATATCTCTATCCAGGATTCTGGTATTGGCATACCTGAGTATGCATTGAAGAAGGTGTTTCTTCCATACAATCGCGTGAATTCTGAGGAAACGCGCTATATTCAAGGGACCGGACTTGGACTCCCTATTGTGCATCAAATCATCCAAATGCATAATGGCACAGTTGGAGTAGAAAGCACTCTCGGTCAAGGCTCAACCTTCCATTTCACTCTCCCTCTATAGCATTTCGTTCCATATATATAACCGTACCCTCTTGTTTTCGTAAAAATAAGAGGAACGATGAAACGCTATAGACTGGGAGCATTACTGTGTCCAACCAACAATCTCTTTATCCTGAAGCTCTTGCGACTGCATACACTATGTATGGGCCTGTACATGGCTTCCCTCTCGTTTTTTTACACTCTGGTGCACTCACTCGTAAAATGTGGCAACCACAGATCGATGAATTGTCGAAGGCTTTTCGTATTATTGCCCTTGATCTCCCTGGACATGGTGCACTGGCGCAGTATGCTTTTACCCTCAAAATGGCCGTAGACGAGGTTGAGCAGATCATTAAGAAGGAAGTGCAAGGGCAGGCTTTGATCATCGGCCTCGCGCTTGGAGGATTTGCCGCGCTTGCTCTAGCTTCCGAGCATCCAGAACTGGTGGCGGGCCTGGTGCTATCGGGATGTAACATAGATACGCAAGGAATGAGCGAAACGTTGCTCAAGATTCGTGGTACGTTGCTGGCAAATAATGTGGCAATTCTTGATCGTATGCTGGCAATGGCTACCGAAAGAGTGTTACGTCGCTTCTATTCCGATCAGTTTGTCGCAGCGCAGGCGCAGGCAGGTATCTACTGGAAAGGCGCGGGTCAGGGCTTGCTTGAATGCACTAATAAGGATTTCCGCTCGCTCTTGCATGCTTATAGGGGACCCGTCTTGTTGCTCAATGGTGAAAACGACAAAAATAGCCGCAAGAGTGAAAAGGCATTTTTATCGGCTGCCAATCAAGACAATATTCGCGTTCACCCTATCGCTGAGGCAGGCCACCTCTGTAATGTGGATCAACCTCGCGCCTACAATAACGCACTACGCAATTTTACGCAGGCAGACCTCTATCACTCCTACTCTTATGGCTACCAGGAGAAAGAGCAGGGCGAACGGCAGGTATTTCATGTTCAATTTGAAGAGCCACGTGTGGAAAAACCGGAAGATATGATGGAATAATAGGTGTAGGGGACCCATAATGCGGTTAAAAAATACCCAGATTGTGGGCCAAACATCGATCACTGTAGGGAAGCCA
>JACDAE010000359.1 GCA_013695595.1 Ktedonobacteraceae bacterium
GCCTGAGCCTGGTTGCTTGCCTGGAGGTTGCGTTGTTGATTGAGTTGGGCCTGCGCCTGAGCTAGAGCCTGTTGAGCCTGGGTATCCGTTTTCGCTTGCTGCAATTTGTTTTCCAGGTCGCGCAAGATCTGCGAGATCTTTTGCTGCTCAGTGGGAGAGAGGCCAGATTGTTGTGCAAGATTCTGACGTACCTGCTCGATAGAAGAGATCTGTTTCGCTATACGAGTCTGGAATGCAGCCTGTTGCTTGAGAACGGCAGTCATCGGATTGGGTAACACAAAGAGCAATACAAAGCAGGCGGCAATGAGAAGGAAGAACAAAGCGGTGGAGCGCCGTGGTCGCAGAGAGAGCGTTTTCGCAGGTGTATGCTTCTGTAGCTGCTTCAAGGCATCATGCCGCTGTAATTTTGCGAGAGATGCTGATTGGTCGCGTAGTTCCCATGCCGTACTCAGGCGATCGTGCAGAGAAAGGCTGCGATCAGTGGCCCGTGCTGTCTGGGAGATCGAAGGTCGTCTCCAGAGCGCCACTCCTAGAGCACCGAGCGTGCAGATAATGGCAAGGCTGATGGCCCAGATGCTTGCGTTGCCCCAGGGGGTGATGCGTGCGAGAAGGAGCACAATACATGCTACCAGGAGACCGGTGATTATGCCCCATAATGTCCAGCGTAGCACCTGTTGCAGCAAAAGTCGTCTGCGCCATGGTCGCAGTGCATTCATGACGCTCGCGTTATCCAGCGGTTCCTGTGAGGTTGCCACCGGTCGGGATGGCATCAGGGTTGCCATAACAAAACCTTTCTTGTATCTGTCTCTCTCGATGTGTAATAGCCAATGAGATAGCCCCACGGAATAATAAATGGCTTCCCTACATTAATTGGCGTTTCGTTTACGATCTGGGTATCTAGATTCCATTTTTAGACAGCATAATCAGACCTCCATGCTAATTTATACCATATTTAAGCTAAGACGCATGCGCCGACGATGTATTTTGTGGTGCTGGCCTTTTTCTTCCCAATAGTCGTATAGGTGTTGGGAGTCTGATGATGGAAACACTCAGCAGAAAGAACAGGGCAGAGCTGATCAGGTTCAGAATAATGTAGGCGATCCAGGGGTTGAGGCGAAGTCCATGAAACACATATTTGCCCATCGCGTTCCCGATCGGGTAAGTATTGACCAGAGCGAGCAGCGGATTCCAGAGCAGCAAAGGAGAAGGCTCGCTTGAGAAGAGTGGAGACTGCGAGAGGCCAGTGGAACTAAAGAACTGGAACAGGTTGCCCGAAGAGTAGATGGTTGTAAAAAGGATGAGGGGCATGAACATCCATAGAACGGAGGCCATATACGCGACCGAGGTTGAGACAGCCGGGCGCTTGAGCAATGTTGAACAAAAAAGGCTGAATGTGCCTATGATCAGGGTTGTACTAATGAACACCAGGAGGGCGCTGACAATCTGGAATGGAGTGATGCCGCCAAAGAAAAAGACGAGGCTGAAAAGGGGAATCGATGCTGCGATGAGCAGGAGCGCATTGACCAGGCCAGCCACCAGTTTGCCTCCGATCAATGAAAAGGCCGAGATGCGCGAGCAGAGTAAAAGATCAAACGTCTGGCGTTCTTTCTCGCCGTTCACAGCGGTGGCGGTAAAGGCAGGTGTGATGAAGATAATCAGGAAGAGTTGGACAGTCGAGAGGAGCATATAGAGATACGTCCCGATATCGTTGAGCGTGATGTTTCCGCTGCCGTTGAAGTTGGAGAAGCGTGTGATAAAGAACCAGCCTATCAGGCCCATAAAAAGGATATAGAGGACGATAAGCCAGATAGTACGCTCACGACGCATGCGCAAACGCAATTCTTTGATGAGGAGTGCGACAAAGGTCATGATAGGGTGCTTCCTTCCGTGACGTTCATAAAGATCTCTTCGAGACGACCACCACTTGCGCGTGGCGCGAAAGAGGTAATGGCTATGTCGTGCGTAATCAGGGCAGCCATAATCTCAGATAGTGTTTGCTCGTTGCCGTCAAATCCGGCCAGGAGCAAATTGTCTCCTTCGTGCGTAATGTTGCTCATGGTAGATTGTTTTTTGAGTAGCTCCAGGGCGGCAGGAACATGCTTAGCGTCCAGAACGCGAATTTCAAACAGGCGATTGGCGCTAAAGCGTTGAACGATCTTCTCAACATCTCCTGAGGCGACGAGACGACCTTCTTGCAGGATAGCGATGTCGGTACACATCTCAGCCAGTTCGGGCAGAATGTGGGAGCTGATAATAACGGTTTTGCCAATGCTGTGGAGCGATTGTACCAGTTCGCGCAGCTCCACGCGTCCACGAGGATCCAGGCCAGAGGCTGGTTCATCGAGTAAGAGAATCTCTGGATCGTGGATGAGCGCACGTGCGAGGCAGAGCCGTTGTTTCATGCCGCGCGACAATGTTTCAACCAGTTCATTCTGTTTTGCTGTAAGGTCGACTAATTCCAGCAGGTCTTCTATCGTACGCTTATATTTTTTGCGTGGGATCTTATGAATACCAGCATAGAACTCAAGGTATTCAACAGTAGTCAGGTCGGGATAGACGCCAAAGAAGTCTGGCATGTAGCCAATTTTACGTTGAATCGAGGCCGAATGCTGACTCACTTCATCGTTATCGAACCAGACTTCGCCGCTACTGGGGCTGATCAAAGCGGCCAGGATGCGTAGCAGGGTAGATTTTCCCGCGCCATTGGGGCCTATGAGGCCATAGACGGCACCACGTGGAATATCCAGCGTAAAATTGCTCAGGGCGTAGTGCTTATGAAAGCGCTTAGAGACATTCTGTATTTTACAGATCGTTTCCGCATCTGTTTTTTGCATAGGCCAGGCACATCCTTTTTTGAGAAATCCTAACTTGCGAGCAACCCTCTCATTTGCAGCGATGGTTTGTCAAAGACAGCCGTCCCCTGTGAGGCACTTTGATTTGCAAATTGCATCACAATGCGTCCACTACTGCCGACATAGGCTTGAGCGTTATTAATAGAAAGCGAAAATTGGGAAAAGGCAAAGCGCTCCCAGGCATGTTTCTGCCAGTTGTAGAGGGAGATGTGCATATGATTGACATCGGTAATGGACGTTGTTCCCTGTCCTAATGGGATGCCTCCTTGCGTTAGTGTAGACGACTCTGTCAGGGTGATGGTCCCACTGTGTAGTTGAAGTCCCTGTGGCAAGGTAAACTCGAAGGTCATGCTGCCGGCATTCAGCGTGTAGATGCCAGGCGATTGTGTTTGTGCACTCTGGCTTTGAGCATCGATCAGTTGACCTGTTATCATATTCGACGGCACGTTAAGGGTCTGGTTGACTGGATCTGAGAAATTGACAGCGAGAGGAGCCTGGAGGAATGTCTCCTGGGCACCCTCAATACGGCTTCCCGCGACATCGACTGGAGTGGCAGCATGTGGAGTGGGAGCGATCCAGCCGATAAGAGTCGCCGGGGCGTCGGGGATCAGAAGCGGATCACGTCCACTCACCTGAGTAGATGGTCCATTGCCACTGGTCAATGTCGAGCCACTATTTATCAATACGCCACTGGCAGTCGCAAATGGTTGTGAGGTCTGAAAGCAAGGAATAGCACAGTATTCGTAGGCGTTCTCCCCACTCAAGATAGTGATCTGAGCCATATGGCGTTGGAGTGCGCTCAAACGTTGCGTATTGTTAGAGTATGGTATGAATGGCCCTTGCAAGTTATTGCTGGTCGTAATCTGGTCTGCCAATGAGTTTTGTACAATGGTAGTATTTGTTGAGTTGGGAAGATTTTCCACAGTCAAAGAGACAGTACGAGTTTCGCCGATAGCCATGTTTCCCAGAGACAGAAAGTGATTGTTTATCAGCAGGTAGGCGTTGTTCAATGCATATGGTAAGCTATTCGTGACGGTACCTCGTAACAGATTATTATTGTAGAGCGTCAGGCGTGGAATGATACTGCCGGATAAATGACGGTCTTGCTTTGTTACCAGGGTACGTAAGCTCCAGGTATTCGTCCCTTGCAGTTTGACAGTCGTTTCATTCGCCGCTGAAACGATGGTTGCTGGCAGCGTTTGTGAAGATGATTCAGCATATGTTTGTACAAGGTTCGAGCCGGGAATGTTCACCTGGAAATTGCCCTGACTGGGGAGGTAGACGCCAACGTAGGTGGTGGCATGGGCGGGTGTACCATTTGCATCGGGTTGTCCGAGTTGCAGGATTGAGATACTACTACTGACGATCGATGTTCCTTTTTGCTGCAGGGCCAACGTATAGCTCAGGGCGGAGAAAATGACAATCGCGCTTAGCGTAATACGCCAGCTCCAATCGCGTTTTTTAAGAAAGCGGACGAGTAAGAGGCGCACGGGCCCAAGTACCGTTACATATCCCAGCAGCAGGGCGAGAAGCAACCATGTGGGTGGGAGCATATTCGGTAAAGATGATTGTAACAGGCCCCTGAAGCCTCCGCCGCTGGTATCGGTTGTAAGGACCGAGGTACCAGATTGAGCAACATTAGGACCAGAGGTAAGAAGTTGATCACCTAATGTACGTAAGAGCAAGCCTTGCCAGAGTGCGCCAACGCCGCTCCAATTGAGAATGGGATTAAGGGTAGGATCAAAAGCCAGGTAACAGACCATGCCCAGACCCTGTTTCTTTTGTACCAGCAGAGGAGTGGTATCAGAAGCAAGGGCGATGGTGCTGTGTGAGGAAGGGATCGCTGTACTGGCGATGACGGTTCCCTGCACTGTATCGGGCGTCAGATGTTGTACCGGGCCCCCCTTTGTAGGGCCACCGACGGGCAGGAGAGAGGTCTTTGCCGGAAGTGTTTTCACTCCAGTCAAAGAGACAGGCAGAAGATCTGCGGGCAGAGGGCTCAGGCTACGTCTCCAGGTAGGACCACCGACCACGATTAAAGAACCGCCCCAATTGACCCAGCTCTGTAAGGTTGTTAATTGATCCTTACTTAAATTGCTTGTGGTGAAGTTATCCAGGATAATCAGATCAAAGTTCTTAAGGACCTCGACCGTTGTGGGCATCGTGGAAGCGTTTAATGGTTCCATAAGGATAGATGCCGTTGGATCAGCCAGTGGAACGGTATTTAAGGGTGCGAAACCGGTTGTCTGGTCTGAAAGGACGCCGACAAAGATATCGCTGGGACCCAGGCTACGCAGAGTCGTTGTTTCACTACTGATCTTCTGATTATTTGTATCAAGCAGGTTGACGGTGATGTTCTGTGTGCTCCCCTGGTCGCCAAGCGAGATCGGCACATTTAGCGTGACCTGTTTCTGAGCACTGGTAGGAAGGGTGATGGTCTGTTGATACGTCAATGTAGGAGAAGAGCGTGTGATGCTCACGGAAGGAGCTGGCACACTGATTGAGATGAAGCCATTAAAATCCGCGCCGTCATTGCGCAATGATACCTGCACAGGAACCCAGTTACTATCGCGATAGCGCGAATTGAAGCCAGCCTTGATTTGAAATCCTGGTCTGGTAGCAGATGAGACACTGTTAGAGGCGGATGCATTCAGGGGGAAGAGTAAGAAGGTAAAAAGCATGGCGAGACACACGTAAATAGGGACACATAGTTGTGGAAGGAATGATCTGTGATATTGACCAATTGGCATATTCCTGGGCCTCTTTCGTGACTGACGGACGGATACGATGCACGGAAAATGTCCTACTTCTATCTCGTTCTTTCCTACCCAATAGTATACACGTTTTCTTATTATGGCACAATTTGCTGTGTCTGGTGACGCCCCTACCCCATTTCCTATAATGTAACAATAGGCGTTCCTAATACAAATGTGCCGCGTGAGGCATCATGATTGGTAAGTTTAAACAAAACGCGCTGATTGGGACCAATATAAGCTGGCTGCGTTACAAAGATGGTAAATTGATTGAGCGTTGTGGTATCCCACGTCCTGCTTTGCCAGTTATAGAGAGTAACATGCAGATGCTGCTCATCCGCGATATTTCGTGCCGCCGCGTTTTCCAACTGATAAATGCCAGATGGTGGATAAGGTAAGAGCGAGATGGCTAATGGGCGTGCCTTTACGTCCAGCGTCGAAGGAACGGGAAATTCAAAGGTCATGCTTCCAGTCGTCATTAAATAGATGCCTGTCTGAGCTTGTATATTGTTACCTTGTACATCTATCAAATTGGCAGTCAGGGAATGGAATGGGACGGGTGTCAGATCGGGGAAATGCATCGTCAAGGGAATCTGCAAAAGCGTTTCATGGGTACCCTTTGAAATGGTCCCATCTACGCTGCTAATATTGGTGTGATCAGATTCCTGATCTGCCCAACCAATGAGAGTTGCGGAGGTATTTGCAAGTAAAAGCGGATCGCTGCCAGGGGCAGAGAACATGACTGGATTCCCAAATAATTGTTGTGATTTGCCACTATTGGTCACACAAACATTCAGTCCGCATGCGAACGTGCTAAGTTCTCCACTTAATGCAGTGAGCGTTTCCAGATGCAGGTCTGCGAGGCTTTTTGTCTGGAGCAGGTTGGCATTCAGGTTATATGCAGCCGGTAGGCCGCCATCAGTCGTGATCTGGTCGGCCAGCGTTTCAAGCGGGTCGGTAGTATTTCTGAAAGAACTACTAATGCTACGGGTCCCGTGAGTGGGCAGGGGACCAGAATGAATATAGCTTTTTCCCAGCAGAATGTAGGAATCAGTGAGTGAATACGGTAATGTATTGGTAAGGGTTCCGACAACGGCATCGTGATCCAGCGTAAGGTGTGGAACAATACTGCCATTGATCTGGCGTTCTTGTTCTGAGATGATCGTGTGCATCATCCAGGTGTGGTCTCCATTTAGATTGACTGTTGTGTCATTCTCGTTAGCAATGATATGGACCTGTTGCGAAGAAGAAGCGTTCGTAGTGGTTGTTTTTGGGAGTACCTGAGCGATGTTTATGCCAGGTACAGTCACGTGAAAGGTACCTTGATCGGGGAGAAAGATGCCCGTATAGGTCGTCATATGAGCGGGGGAGCCATTCTGGTTAAATTGGAGAATTGAAATACTGTTGCTCAGTATTGCATCTTTTTTTTCATAGAGCGCCAGGCCATACGACAGGCCAGAGAAGACCACGAGGCTACTTACTATGATATGCCAGCTCCACCGTTTCCTCGTGGAGCGTACCACCAGAAAGCGAATCGGCCCGAGGATGAGCAGATAACTGAATAGAATGATGAGAAGCGGCCATGGCAGAGGGAGTGTGTGCGGCAACATCGCGTACAGCAGGTCTTCCATCCCTATTCCGATCAGGGGAAGATTGGGTACTGCGCCAACGGTGCCGTTGGCTGGTAGAATAGGAGCACCTGTATTGGGAGTCAGTAACTGATCACCCAATGTGCGTAGGAGTAAGCTTTGCCAGAACGTATGGATGCCACTCCAGTTGGCAAGCGGTTCGAGCGTTGGATCAAAAGCGAGGTAGTAAAGTGTACCCTGTCCCTGTTGACGTTGGACCATCAGTGGAATAGTGCCCTGAGATAAGATGATGGTACTGATCGTACCCGCTGGTGAGTGAGCGAGTGTTGCCTTGCTAATCAAAATGGGATTCTGTAAGTTCTGCGTATCTAGCGTTGGCTTTACCTGTAAGGGAGCGTCATTGATGGAGAGGGAAGAGATAGGGTTAGAAAAGAGGGTGGTGCCGGTTACGGTAACCGGGATCAGGTTCTGGGGGAGAGAAAGAAGGGACCGTTGCCAGGATGGGCCACCTATTTCGACGAGTGTACCGCCGCGCTGTATCCACGCCTGTAGCGTGCGTAGTTGATCGTTATTCAAGGTACTGGAAGTGAAGTCATCCAGCACGAGCATATCAAAATTATCGAGTGCGGCAGCCTGTGTGGGAAACGTATTTGCGTTGAGTGGTTCGGTGAGCAGGGTTGCCGTATGATCGGGGAGTTCAACATTGGTAAAGGCGCTGAAATTGCCTGGTTGATCTGAAAGAAGGCCCACAAAAACGTCTTGTGGATTAAGAGGGTGCACAAAGGTAGCATGCGTTAGCAGGAGGTGGTCGTGGGTATCAAGAAGTTGTACGTTCAGCATTTGAGAGGCATCTGGTGCACTCGCTTTAAGAGGGATGTAGAGCGTCACCTGTTTTTGGGCACCTGTAGGCAGGGTGATAGCGGATTGATAGAGGGTAGAGGGCCATTCCGAGTCGCTGAGTGAGGCAGGGGGAGTAATCGAAAGTAGCCCTGTAAAATCTGGGCCAGTATTGCTTAATGTGACATAGACAGGCACCCAGGTTCCATTTTTGTAGCGCCCATCGAAGCCGATATGGACCTGAAACGTCACCGCAGTGCTGGTCTTCTGGTTCGAGGTTGAGTGGGTAGCAAAAAGAAGTGTCAGGAGAAGAGCTACCAGCAGCGAGCAGCCCACAATGAGAAATAACCTGGGTGTAAAGTGAAGGACCCGGTTCTTATCTGACATGTGTAGCGCTCCTCATGCTGCCTGATAGAAGACGATTACTCCTGTATTTCGAGCGTAATGGTGCCGTGAAAGCAATGAGTTATCTCATCATACGTCAAATTGAATTGCTCTCTTCATATAATAACATACATGAGAGCGTGGTTGAGAGGGTATGGCAGATCGTTAATGCTTATGCATAAAGCTTTACGATGGGAAACTGCACCTCGGTGATATATTGATTGGGATGTATATGTTCATCTCGTTGAAGGTGGATCTGGCGGGGTGGACCAGCGAATGTGTATGTATTCTCTTTTATCCAGCGATGCAGGGCCGTATAAGCCTGACCCATAGAGAGATCATTGCCAGTATGAACGGTGCTGGCCATCAAGCCGCCGGGCAAGGTACGGACGTTGATGTGTGAGTTCCCAGGAAGTTCAATTAGTAGAGGGATAGCTGCTTCGGCGTCAATATAGAGGCCATCTTCGCGCTGTTCGGTGCGAGAGTGCAGCAAGAGCATGCGTGGTTGTACTGGCTGGACGTGTTGTTGATCCAGGTAAGCCATAATTTTTGTGTAGAGATGTTTAAAATTGTTTGGTAGTGGAACAGTTGCGCGGATAGAGGCCACATGTTGCATGGTGACCTCTTTTAGGAGTACTTCGTAGGCAGGCATTTTCCCCTCCTGTTCAATCTGTTGTAAGCGGGCGGCGATGCGTGACAGGCGAGCCTGTTCAGTATCGATCATGAGTTGAGTTTGAGCTTGTTTCAGTTGAAACATAGCATGGAGTTGTGTGAGGGAGAGATCGTTTGCCAGGAATTGGGCGATCTGTTCCAGGGGGAAGCCCAAATCTTTGAGTGCTAAGATGCGGTTCAGGCGTGAGAGTTGGTCCAGCGTATAGTAGCGATAGCCTGTTTCCGGGTCCAGGGTTGTGGGTTTAAGCAAGCCGTATTGATCGTAGTAACGTAGGGTTGCGATGGATACCTGGCCGATGCGAGCGAAATCCCCAATTTTGAGCACGGTACGTTCACTCCTCTCAGAACTCTGCGAAGAAGTTCTATAGGTAGAGCATACACTCTCATGTTACCTGAGAGTCAAGAGGAGCCGCACCCTCAGGGCTATTTAATTCTCGCTTTGTTGATATCGTGCGTGTTTTGCGGGCAGCGCCCGCAAAAC
>JACDAE010000360.1 GCA_013695595.1 Ktedonobacteraceae bacterium
CACTTCAACAGCGCGGCCAGATCGTCCACGTCCGGCGTACCCACCCCGGTGACGGCATCCCAGCCCGGACCAGCATTATAGCCAACGATATGGATCAACTTGCCAGTTTTGTCGAAGCCGACTACCGAATTGTTGCCGGTCTTGATATCCTGGAAAGCATCTTTGTATGATTTGCTCTTCAGAATGCGGTAGAAAGCATTATTCAGGAAGCCCAGGCGCTTTTTAGCAGACTGATCGAAGAGCGCGGTGAGGCCAGCCCAGGCAGGTGCACCAACACTGGTTCCACCAACAGGCACGATATACGTTCCACCCAGGATGCTCACCACGATGGGTACTCCAGTCAAAGGATCAGCATCCCAGGAGACATCAGGCAGGCCGCGCGTGCGTCCTATCCCTGGCACTTTTTCTTGATACTCCGGTCGTGGGAAAACGCTACTGAGTCCACCACCAGTTGCACCATAAAAAACAGCGTCTTCATTCCAGGTCGTCTCGCTCACATACTTGCCCGCACCCACGGTAGCATTGAGGGTCGTACCACCAACGCTGCTCACCAGCGGATCAGAAGCTGGAATGCTCGTCCCCTTACCCAGGAAGAGGCCAGTGACGGATGCAGGAGACGTACAGGATAAAATTGCAGCCCCGCTATCTCCGGCTGAAACGAAAACGCTGATCCCCTTCTGCTGCGCCTTCTCCAATATTTCATGTTCGTAATGAAGGTAGGTCGTATCAAAACAGCTCTCGCCAGCTCCATAACTGATCGAAATCACATCCCCCAGGTTATGATCAACAGCATATTTGACAGGCTTGAGTAGATCATAGAATATCTGCTCAATCGTAGTATCTTTTGTTGTGTTGCCCGTCAGAAGCAGATCAATGGTTGCATCAGGAGCGAGTGAGTGTGCCGTCTCTACATCCAAAGCCGTCTCCACGTAGATCGAAGGGTCCACAGGAGGTACGCCAAAGGGAGCTATCACATTGAGTTTTGGATCTTTCAATCCGTAAAGTTGATCATACAGATGCAAATCACTCGGTAAAGTCGGGCTTGATGAGGCGTCGATAATCACAATGGTGCGCCCCTTACCTGTGATCCCCTTATTGAGTAAACTAGTAACATCATAGGCATTGCGAATCTGTTGCGGGCTATAACAACGCGGCGCGACCGGCGTTGGCGTGGGATTATCCAGGCAAGGCGGTATAGATGTGGCCGCCGCTTTTGACACGCCCGATGGAGCAATCTTCTTAGCTGAATTCCAGAGAGGTATAGCTCTGATAAGCTTATGGATATCAACACTCTGCTGGCTGTGTGAACTGGGAACAGGTGTGGCCTGGGCAACACCAGCGAGAGATGCACATAAAGCTATCACAGCGATCATAGAGCACATAATCTGGGACTTTTTCACAAAATCGTCTCCTTGCAATAAAATGCGCTTTTTCATTTCATGCTCTTATACTCTGTCCTATTCGCTCATTAAGTGTAGAATTTGTATTCGTCTTTTCTTACACAGTTAAGCATACAAGCCAGCATCCAGTCATACTAACATACGGTTAGCCTTAACAGATTTTGCCAGCTTGCACCAGTAATAATGAACAGAGAAAGCGAACATGAGCCAGGAATTGATAGGTCCAGATGGTAGATGCATTCCCCAATGCATGAAAAACATCGATCGATATTTATTTATGTATACATGACAATAATAAACGATAAATTGGTCTATTGTAAAGGTTAAAATAGACCAATTTAGCAAATCAGCAGAAAACGAGGAAAATGTTAACAATGGACCAATTTTTGGCCTCTTTGCTTATTCGATCACACCCATTGACTTTAGGGTGACCAACGCTTCATCAATCGCTTCAGAAGACAGGTTCAATTGCTCTTTCATGCGCTTGACGGAACGTTGCCCATTGATCATCGCAAATACGGTACGCAAAATAACACGCTGCTTGATCGCGTATTGATTCAGTATGGAGACATCCAGAGAGGCAGTCGCTTTGGGAACAAAGGTATCCAGGATAGAGAAGGTGACAGATGTATTGCCGCTTACCAGTCTGTTCATCGGCTGAGTCCCTGCATCAGGGACGCTATCAAGGCGCACCTGCCACTGCGTCCTTGTACTCACTATGCTATATGCCCTTTGACCCCTATAGAGTATCGTCCCATCTTGAGCCTGAATCTGACACTCAGTAATGGTTCTCTCTTTAAGAAATATATATCCGTAACACGGTCCTTTAGCATACGGGATATCGACTGGTGTAGAAAGCACAGCCGATTGATCTTGCAGATATTGAAGCAAAGCTGGCAAAGCGAGGTCATATGTGGTATTTGCAAGCATAGTATCTATTCCCCCTTCATTAGAAACGAACAAAAAATATTTTGCAAGAAAAGGTCACGCAGCATCAGGGCTATTTAAAAGTCGTCCTTCCTTGCGCCTGCGGCGCTCGTTTCGGTGAGATCGTGTGTGTTTTGCGGGCAGCGCCCGCAAAAC
>JACDAE010000425.1 GCA_013695595.1 Ktedonobacteraceae bacterium
CGATGGAGGTGCGCGAGGGAGCGATGTTTGGCTTCCTGGGCGCGAACGGCGCAGGCAAAACGACGACGATGCGCATGATCCTTGATATTATTCGTCCAGATAGTGGGCAGATCACCTGGGATGGCAACAATGTACGCGAGGTGCCACGCCAGAATTGGGGTTATCTGCCAGAAGAACGCGGGCTCTATCCTAAAATGGTGGTTGAGGACCAGTTGCTCTTCCTGGCTCGCCTCAATGGCCTGTCGAAGCAAGATGCCAGAAAAGAACTGGACGAGTGGTTTGAGCGTTTCCAGATCAACGCCAACCGCAAAAAGAAGATCGAAGAACTCTCAAAGGGCAACCAGCAGAAGATCCAATTCCTGGCCGCGATCATCCATAATCCAACGATCCTGATTATGGACGAACCGTTCAGCGGCTTAGATCCAGTGAATGCGAGCGTGCTCAAAGATGCGTTCATGGAGATGCATCGACGCGGCAAGACAATCATTTTCTCAACCCATCAATTGGAACAGGTCGAGGAAATGTGCGAGGATATCGTTATCATCAACAAAGGGCAGACCGTCGTGCAGGGGAGCGTGCGTGATGTCAAACGTCAACATGGGCGCAACGTCATTCGCCTGAAACTGGACAATGATCCAGCGGCGGCCTGGCTTGATACGTTAGAGGGCATACAGGTCACGAAACGTCGGCAAGATTATATCGAGATGCAGATCCAGGCACATCTCAATCCCAATATAATTGTTGAAGCGGCACTTCAGCATGGAGGAAACATCACCCTCTTCGAGCTTGCCGAACCATCGCTTACCGACATCTTTATTGAAACCGTTGGCAGTATTGCACAACCAGATGCGCCTGCAACGCTCTTAGCATAGAATAGGGAAAAATGCATGTCGAAACAAACGCTTCCAACACCCGCGCAGGAAGCTCCCGCAGAGAATCAGGGCAACGTTGTTGTAAGCCGAGGTGGGACAACCAATCAAAATACCTGGCGCAACATCGGTTTGATTATTGGACGCGAATATAATAACCGCGTGAAACAGCGCAGCTTCATTATCGGCACCATCGTTATCCTGGTGCTGGTCATTATTGCCTCCTTCGTTCCAACTATTTTCCAGGTCATAACGGCAAAAACAAGTTCACAGACCAAAATAGTAATCGTGAATAATGCTGGACCCATCGCTGGTTTAGACGGGGCAGCATTGACAAAATATATTGCAACGGGCCTCAATGGAGCAACAGCGGGACAGAGCACAAATGGGCAATCGCCCTTCGCCATCAGTACTGCTCCCACCGGAAGTGGCGCAACTGAGCAACAACAGATGAAAAACGGGCATCTGGATATTCTGCTCGTCATAGATCGTCAAGCCAGCCAGGATGTGCACTTCACCTATTACACCAGTTCGGGCAGCCTCACCGACACAACACAGACACAGATCCAGGCGCTGGCCGGGCAACTCAGTCTGCTCGATAAAGCGTCACGCCTGGGCCTGACTCCCACCCAGACCAGCAGCCTCTTCGCACAACCGGCATTCACCGTAGTCAATACAAAACAGAACCAGGATACCCGTTCGGTCAGTGATATTGTAGCAAGCTATGTCATCGCCTACGCGGGCATCATCCTGATCTTCATGTCGGTGTTTATCTACGGCATGGGGGTAGCGATGGGTGTGGCTGAAGAGAAGGGCAATCGCATCATGGAGTTACTGGTCAATGCGGCGACTCCATTCCAGTTGATGGTGGGCAAGATCATCGGCATAGGAGCAGCCGGGTTAACACAGATGGCGGCCTTTGTGTTTGTGGGCATCATCATGCTCCTGTTACAAAATCCCTTGAAAGCAGTACTTCTGGGGAATACCAGTGGAGCATTCAGCATTAATATCACGGGCACATCCATAACATTGCTCATTCTGCTCCTGGTCTACTTCATTCTCGGTTTCCTGCTGTATGCCACCCTGTTCGCAGCAATGGGGGCACTGGTCAAAAGGCAGGACGAGGTGCAGAATGCAATTCAGCCGGTTACATGGCTGTTTATGGTTGGCTATATCGTCAGCTTCATTGGCATCTCGAATCCGAATGCGACCTGGATCAGGGTCATCTCCTATATTCCTTTCTGGACACCAACAACCATGCTGATGCGCATTGGTTCCGGCTCGGTTGCAGGCTGGGAGATTGCTTTGACGATTGCGCTCATGATCGTTGCCATTGCGATCTGTACCTTCATCTCCGCACGCATCTACCGCTTCGGCGTGTTGATGTATGGTCAGAAGCCAGGACTGAGACAATTGATTAAGGTTGTGCGTACACAATAAATACCGTAACACATTTCAATCAACCGTTTTTGCCTTTGACTCAAAGAATGGGGTGCCATGAAGCATAACATTCTTGAGTATTTAAGGAGAACAGTATGAGAGAATTTCAAGTTAACGGCAGAACTATCAGCGCCTATCTGGCCGAGCCTTCGCAGGGTAGCGGGCCAGGGGTGCTGGTTCTACATGCATGGTGGGGGCTGACGAAGCCATTTCAGCAGGTCTGCGATCGGCTCGCGGAGGCAGGCTTCGTGGCACTCGCCCCCGACCTCTATCACGGCAAGACGACCGCATCGGTCGAGGAAGCGCAAGAGTGGAGCGAGGCTCTGGATCAAGATATGGAGCGATGGCGTGGCGACATTGCAGGTGCATTACAGGTCCTGCGCCAGCACAATACGACTAATCATGCCAACGACCGCGGCAAGCTCGCCCTCGTTGGCTTCTCGCTGGGAGGTGCCTACGCGCTCGATACATCCGTTACCCTGGCCGAGGAGATCGCCGCAGTCGTGACCTTTTACGACTCCTACTCCGGACTGGACTATCAAAGCGCGAAGGCGGCCTATCTCTTCCATTTCGCGGAGAATGACCCCTTCAATCCAGCCAAGTCAGGAGCATCAATGGAGCAAGAGCTCAAGGCTGCTGGGAGGCCTGTCACCGTCTTTACATATCCAGGGACCAGGCATTGGTTCTTTGAAGAGAATCACCCCGAGCATGACGCAGAGGCTGAGCAACTTTCCTGGGAGCGTACCATCGAGTTCTTACATCAACAGCTTGATTAAGCGCCTGGGAAGGAGAAACGTAAAATGGATCCATTGTGGAAGACTGCCCTCTGGCAACAATTCGGCGCAACTATCGACATGCTCAAAAACGCCCTGCTCGCCTGCCCCAACACGCATTGGAGTGGACGCCTCTGGGGCGAATCAGGAGATAACCCACAGCCTGAGGAATACGCAACTTTCTGGCGTATCACCTACCACACCCTCTTCTGGCTTGACTTGTATCTCACGGGTTCACGGGAAGGCTTCGCTCCCCCTGCACCTTTCACTCTGGAGCAGGGTGTCCTTCCTAAACAGCCCTATAGCCGGGATGAACTCCACACCTATCTAGTGTATCTGCGCAAGAAGTGCCAGGCAACGATTGCCGAGTTGTCAGATGAGCGAGCACACCAACAGGTCGATTTCACCAGCTCCATTGGAAAGCCGGTGAGCTTTTTAGAGCTTCTCTTGTACAATATGCGCCACGTGCAGGAACATGCGACCCAGTTGAACCTGTTTCTCGGACAGAACGGAATTTCTGAAGTTTCTGATTGGGTTAGCCAGGCGAAAGCCGATGAGGATGATGGTTCGACTCACCTCCAGGTATCCGGAAATTGATTTGGCATTCCAACCTGATCAAAGAGGTTTCTGCGCCGGTGATTTTATGGATAGTCACACCTATAAAATCACTGGTGCATCACTTCATACTTGATTTGCGCCTTATCCCTGCCTGAGCAATGGTTGGATAGTATGTTTAGCGAGGCAGCCCTGGACCCAACAGCAGAAAATAGACCAGGAGAGCCACAATCCCCAACGCAATCCAGAGCCAATTGCGCTGCGGCGTTAACGCAACAGGAGAGGTTGTCGCATCGGGTTTCCGCACAGCAGCGTTGATCCACAACAGCCAGACCGTGCCACCAAACGACGAAGCAGCAGCCGAGATAAGAATTAACATCGGGCTGGTAGGATTCAGGACGCCGGCGAGGGTATTTGCAGTCGCACCCGCCAGATATGCAGTAAGCGTCAGCGTTAATGCCCGGCGTCCACGTTTCTGAGTGCCTAGAAATGGATCAATATTGCGTGCTCCCCAGAACAGACCAGCCAGCGAAAGAATAATACCCAGCAGAGTAATACCCAGTTGCCAGATAAATACGTTCGGTAGACCCTGCACAAAATCGTTCCAATCTCCGATCCCCAGGAATGTCAGCACCATCATATATCCACCGGGGATGAGCAGATTGTTTGTACCCAGTAGCCAGAGAAAAAAGCGCGTCGTGGGCGTCTGTGGGCGTAGAATGCGCATCAGGGTGATGGCAATTCCGGCCAGCACGAGATTAGCGGCGCACCCGGCTGCGGCCACGACGCGCACTTTCCAGGCTGGCACACCCGTAAAGCTCACCTCCAGATCAACGGAGGTCACCCGTGTTGGATGCAGTCCAACCAGGAGAGAGGCCAGGCCATGACCAAGCGCCTCATGGGCAACTGTGCTGATGAGAAAGGTCACGATGGCGATGGCGCTCACCGTTACAATATCAATGCGTGCCGCTGTTTCACCAGGAGAAGTGGTTTCTACATTCTTCGCTGATGCATTGAGGTTCGTCGAGGATTCGGCCATAGTCTTTAAAACTCCATTTCATCTTTACCGTGCCATAACTACTATTTTTCCACTGGCTCTTCTAACCATGCTTGCTCTCTAAATATAAACCCTCCGGTAGCCGGAGTGTCAAGTAGATCATCCATTCGGATCTCCATCTTTCCGGGT
>JACDAE010000450.1 GCA_013695595.1 Ktedonobacteraceae bacterium
GGTAGGGGCGCGATTTATAAGCCCGTCCATATTTGCTCAGCCTGCCCGTTCGGGAAGGACGCATTGCAACCTGGCATGATCGCCAGATTATCCCTGGCACCGATTGGGCAAAAACCATCGACACGCACCTGGAACGTGCATCGGTGATCCTCTTGTTGGTCAGTCCCGACTTTCTGGCCTCGGACTACTGCTACGAGATCAAGATGCAACGAGCGTTACAGCGACATGAGGCCAATGAGGCCCGTGTGGTTCCCATCATTGTTCATCCTTGCGATTGGAGCCATGCGCTCTTTGCGAAGCTTGCGTGCCTGCCGCGCGATGGCAAGGAGATCACAACGTGGAACAATGAGGATCTGGCGTGGAACGACGTGACGGATGGTATCCACCGGGTGATTGAAGATCTCTCACAGCTCTCGACAAGTGCTCCTCGCACGTCATTGCCTGCTGCCTGGTCCCTTTCCTTTGAGAAGGTGGAGCAAGCCCATCCAGCCGCCGCTGGCCTGTTACGACTGTGCGCCTTTCTGGCTCCTGATGCCATTCCCGAAGAGCTAATCACGAAAGGTGCGGCATACCTTGGACCAGTGCTGCAACCAGTTGGCGAGGACGCTCAGCTACTGGATGAAGCGATCGCGGCACTGGGTGCCTACTCTCTCATACGCCGTGATGCTTCCACCTCCACCATGAGCATTCATCGGCTCGTGCAGGCTGTTCTACGCGCTGCCATGAATGCATCAACGCAAAAGATATGGGTAGAGCGTGCGGTTCGAGCCATGCATGCTACCCTCCCTCCCGTGGAGCATAGCCAGTGGAACGACTGGGAACGATTGGTGACCCATGCGCTTGTCTGTGCCGAATAGATCATGCAAGAACACGTTTCCTTTCGAGAAGCCATCGAATTAGTACAACAAACGGGCTGGTACCTCACGGAGCGTGCACGGTATCACGAGGCAGCAGCGCTGTTGGAGTATGCATATCAGAGAAGCCTACATGAGCAGGGAGAGAAGCACCTGGATACTGCAAGGGATGCATCCACACTCGCGACTCTCTATAGCAATCAGGGGAAATATGCTGAAGCTGAACCGCTGTATGTGCGATCCCTGGCGATCAGAGAGCAGCAATTGGGAACCATACATCCCAACATCGCGAGTAGTCTCAACAATCTGGCTATGCTCTATGACACGCAGGGGAAATATGCTGAGGCTGAACCATTGCTTGCGCGAGCCCTGATAATCTATGAGAAGATCCTGGGTCGAAATCATCACCGCACACAAACCTTTCGTGCAAATTATTCCTCCTTGCTAAAAGACATGGGGCAGCAGGCAGAAGCGGAGCAACTGGAAACCGAGCCGTAATCGCTTTCCCTGTGAGTATAGTCCTGGATGGAAAGGGGAAAGAAAGTTGCTTTACTACTGACATACAGGTGTCACTCGCATCGGGTACACTACGACTATAGAATGCTACTTCAGCCAATAAGGAAGGAAACATAACATGGCAAAACTACTCGGACCCGATTTCATCAGCTTGCAGGTGCGCAATCTCTCCGCATCACGCGCATTTTATACAGAAATATTGGGCCTACCCATCGATGCACGCTTCGACACGCCCGATTTTGTCCTCTTCGATTCCAGTACGATCCCTTTTGCGCTCAGACAGGCAACGATGAATCTAGATGATATGCCGCAACCTGGATTGGGTGTGACACTCTGGCTCGACTGCGATCAGGTCGATGAGATGTGCGCTAAATTAGAGGCAGCAGGATCTACTATCATCAAGCCACCCTTCGATGGTCCTTTTGGGCGCACCTTCATCTTTGCTGACCCCGATGGATACCGCATCACAGCCAACCAGAACCCCTGGGATCGCTTTCCCCTGGGTGGCAGTCAGAAGAGATAGCTACGCAGCTACTTTCCCTGTCCATCTGGCACGGCGATCGGCTGCAAGTTCAATTCTTCCGCGACGGCTGGACGTAAGAAGGTACAGAATGCCTGGGCGGCACGGGAGAGTTGCTTGTCGGCACGCTGAATCAGGCTTAACTGGGGACGCAATTCGAGGCCGGCGATCCGCACCTGCACCAGGTCGTGGTTCGCCAGTTCCCTTTGTACGGAGAGCCAGGAAACGATCGCAACTCCTACTCCGCTGATGACCATCTGCTTGATCGCTTCGTTATCGGTCAGCGTGAAGAGGGGCTGCACGATGACATTATGTTTCAACAGGCTCTGCTCAACGACTTCGCGAATACCACTGCCCTGCTCACGCATCAAGAGCACTCCCTCGCGTAACGTCTCTAGCTCTACGGATGGCAGGCTGCTCCACGCATGGCCCGGCGCAACAACCAGGATCAACTCGTCATAGGCAAAGAGCTGGACATCCAGCGCGGAAGGCAGCGTGTTGGCATCACCCTCAACCAGACCGAAGTCGAGGTTCCAGTTCATGATCTCTTCCACAATCTCATGTGAGTTGAGGATGGCTATATGCAGATTGATCTGTGGATAACGCATGCGGAAACGCGCCACAATCGGGGGCAGCAGATACACACCGGCAGTCGTATTGGCCGCTAACGTCACTTCGCCGCTTTCGACATCGCGCAACGCCTCCAACGCCTCCTCCATCTCGCGCTCCATGGCAAAGATCTGACGCGCATATCCCTGGAGCATACGACCAGCATAGGTTAAGGCGATACGCCTCCCCTGACGCTCAACGAGTTCAAGCCCGACCTCGTGCTCCAGGCCCTGGATAGTCTTGGTTACGGCTGGCTGACTCAAATTGAGTTCCTCGGACGCACGCGTGATATGCTCAAGTTCAGCCACTTTCAAAAAAACACGCAGGTTTTGCAGGTTCATAATTTTTTGTCTATCTCCCAACTCTTCCAGAGGTGCAATTCTTCACGCCTCCATCGTCTCAGTCAGCCGAAGGATGACCCTCACTCAAATAATACCAGAAATCGATGCAAAATCATACCTTCATAATCATTCGTTATATATTTCGTTGTCCTCATAGGGTGCGACTCATTTTTTCGCAAGCCGTTCTTTCGTGCAAGAGGTGCCCTTAGACCCCCAGGGCTATTTCATTCTCGCTTTCCTCGCGCCTACGGCGC
>JACDAE010000531.1 GCA_013695595.1 Ktedonobacteraceae bacterium
TTCAATGCGCGTGTGAAGATCTTTTTGGAATGGACGTTGCTCTTCAGTAGCATGTGTTGGATCATTACTCAGCTTAGGATCGATGCTCTTTTCAAGCATCATCAGTGCCTCTTGCAGATAGCGTTTCGCTTCATGATAATGACCTTCTAGCCGTAGCATGCCGCCATATTGAGAATGCAGGCAGGCCCAGGCAACGCCCGTGGTCATGCCTGCACTGCGCATAATCTCTTTGCCGCGTCCATAGCACTCATAGGCGCGTGCATACTCACCTGTCGATGTCCACGTATTCCCAATCTCGCGCCAGAGCAGAGCCTGACGCTGCACTTCTTGTTGTACCTGGGCCGTGTGATCTGAGTCCAACAAAGTCGTCATGGGCTGAAAATTCTTGCTTGTATGCAGCGCGAGAACACATTCGTAGAGGTAGCGCACATCTTCAAAGTTTCCCTGAACCATGTTACATTCAGCGGTGCGCTCCAGGATGCGACCGACATGTTGAATGGTCTCAGAAGGAAGTTGTGAGATAATCTGCGGGGTGATCTGCCGAAGCGATCTATGGGTATCGTTGTCTTCAGACGATATATGGTATTGCCCTCCGACAATGGCGTGGACCGTTTGCAGATAATACCGTTGTGCCTCTGCATACGCTGCGATCGCATAGGCCTGATTTCCGGCCAGTTCGGCATAGTAGGCCATATCCATCTGGCTGCCTCCACCCCGGCTCAAGTGATAGACGATTGCGGCAACCACTTTTTCTGTCAATCCAGAGATGGCCTGTCCATTGGTGTTTTTGATAGCTTCAGCAGCCTTGCGATGGAAATGAGCTCGTCGGGCGGCTGAGAGACGCTCATAGAGATGGCTGATAATAAGGGGATGCCAGAAGTGATACGTGATGTGGGTGCCCATGCCCTCTTCTGTCAACAAACCAGCATGCAGAGCTTCATCGAGCAGGTCAAGAACGACATCTTCTGTAAACTCATTGGCCATGGGTAGCAATTGCCCCAATTCAAAGGAGCCACCAAGTACAGCCGCCTTCCCTAAGAGGGCCTGACAATCCCCACTCAGGCGGCTCAGGCGACGCTCAAGGACGGCAGCAATTGCCTCAGGTAAAAGATGATTGCTAGTGTCTGCTTCGTGAGCATCATAGGCGCGCCCACGACCAGCAGGTGTCGCTGCTTTATAGATGGCTCCAGTGCCAATAGCTGTGTTGTCATTACTGGAGTTATACGCGTCGTAAATGCGACCCTGATCGACGGAGTCTATGGGTATAACGCTGGCACTCTCTTCTTCGTGCGAGATCGTTTCTACATATCGTGCCAGTTCTTCCGCAAAAAAAGGATTGCCTGCGGCCTGCGTTTGAATGCTCTGGATCACATGTTCAGGGAGATGGGAGACCAGGGCACCGATCTGTGATTGGCTTAATGGTTGGACGGAGAGGGCAACAATAGCCTGTTCGCGCTGCAGATCACGAATGAGGGTGCGGATTTTATGTTGCGCGGGTAGTTCAGCGTCACGGCAAGTTGCCAGTAAAAGGACGCGTTGATTTTTTAAATGATGCACAAGATAAGTTAAGAGTTCTATGCTACTCTCATCGGCCCAATGCAGGTCATCAAAGACCAGCAGAAGCGGATTGATGGTGCTCAACAAATCAATGAGGCCGAGGGCGGCTTCCCACAGGTGGAGGCGTTCCTGTTCGTGTGGCAGAGGATTAGAGGCGGGCGCGCGATTGTGTGAGGACTGATCACGTCCATGGGGCGCAAATTCTGGCAAGAGGGCGCTGAGGCGTTCGAGTCTAAATGGGAGTGTCTGTGTTGCAGTCCCATGTTCCATCATAGCAGGGGTGCCGTTGACCAGTCCATGAACTGCCCCCTGTTTCATCAGGGAGGTGCCGTTGACAAGCTCGCGGGCTGATGTACCCTGTAGTAGTGTGCGGAGAAATTCTGTCCAGGGTCGATAGGGGATAGTCCCTTCTTGTTCATAAGATCGGCTCCAGGCCACGGCCCAGTCGCGTGTATAGGCAGCAAGGCTAAGTTCTTCTGCCAGGCGTGTCTTTCCGATCCCTGGTTCGCCCATCAGGAGCAGAAAATGTGGTCGTCGTGGCCTGGATGAGACGAAAGCGGTCTGAGCTGAGCGTGATGTTGTTGTAACGTGACCTCTTGTGGAAGCATTAAGTGAGCTATTTTCAATGGTAAGCATTACCTGACGCATCGTCTCAAGCTCACGTTGCCGCCCGATCAGGGGGCTTTGATTATGGCGTCCGAGATGTAAGATGGGACGTGAAAAAGCAGGTTCCTGTAAAGTTGGTTCAGAAGAGGTAGATAGTTCTGCAGGAGGGGGAGTGACGGAGGAATGGGGAACACGTTCTCTGATGGCATTGATGCCCATTTTTGAAGAGAGAGCGGATGGCAGTTTTCCCTGCCGTAATTCCTCGTAGAGCTGTTGAGTTTCTGGTAAAGGATCACCTTCGTAGTCACGTTCCAGCATGGAGATATGCTGGCGATATATCTGGAGGGCTTCTCCACGCCGATCAAGTTGTGTGAGCAGAATCATGAGACGTTGCAATGCGGTTTCATTCGTTGGTTCAGCGGTGCGCAGCCGATCCAGCGTCTCGATGGCATTGGCGAGAGCGCCTCGTTCAGTACGTAGATTCGCAAGGTCCAGAAGCAGACCGATCCAGGCACGTTGTAATGCATCGCGGCGCGGAGCAGCCCATTCTGAATAAAGTTCCTCAAGCAGATATCCGCCCCGGTAAAGCGAGCTTGCCTCCTCTAGCAGGCGTTCAGCCTCATAAGGATCAGAGCAATTGTTGGCATCTTTCAGAAGGCGTTCGAATGCTTCTGCATCAACCCAGATATGTGTGCCATCGGCAATTTCAAGGATATCGCGCTCAAGGCGCAGCATGCGTGACGAGGCGGGGCGTGCGATCTCAGGTTCAAGGATCTGGCGTAATTCATGGACCGCACCATTGAGGCGGTTGGCGGCAATGGTGATATCGAGGTCAGGCCAGAGCAACTCCATGACCTGTTCACGGCTCGCTCTACGGCTAGAGCTACTGAGCAGGCATCCCAGCAAGGCACGTGCTCGCCGACGATGCCAGATGCGACTATCGATAGCGCACCATTCATCCCCATTTTTCCGTTCGACGCGAAATTGGCCCAGGACGTAGACACGCAGCAGAGGTGAAGGAAGAGAGGATGGCGCGAGTGAAACGACTCTATCGATAGGTGTAAGTTTGTCAATGGATATGATATGAGCGACGGTGCCTGTGTGACCTGGGAGTGCTGTATCGCCGCTATTGGAGGGCACCTTGTTTCCAGCCTGCGGGATATTGGTAGAAGAGAGAAGATCACTCATAGAAGTAGGATTGCCGGAGAGAGTAGGGCTATCGATGGAAGTGGGGTTACCAGAAGGAGCCGGCCCACCTGTGGGCGCAATAAATTGTGCTCCTACCTGAACACTGGTAGGCAAGTTTGCGCCAACATATTTGCTGATCGTGCGTCCTTTTTCGCTCCAATAGGCGTACCAGTATGGTCCGTGCCCCACGCCCTCCCGACACTTCCGACAACGCTGTTTGCCACAACGGGTATACTGTTGGCGATAGGTAACTTTACTGTTCATGCGATTCGCCTATCTGCTTGGATATAGATATTATGAGGATAAACATCCATACAAAACATGGTCGTCTATCCTATTGCTAAAAGATGTAAAATATTTAATCTTTATTATACCCATTTTAAATGGGCATAACAACTATGTAGCCCATAGACTCTATAGTGTTTCTGCCTATTTACATGTTCCAGGGTGATTTTATTGGTTAAAACAAGGCTGTTTCTCTGGTCCACATCGAGATCTGTGTTAATCAGGCTTTACGGCCTTTTAACAAAATTTTATCACCGGTGAAGCTCTCCAGATGCCCGTCTGGGCGCGCCTTGATGGCAAAATGATGGTGAATGGAGTCATCACTCTCCAATATAAAGCGTTCCAGGGCATCTTTCTCATCTGTTGAAAGCTGTGCGCGGGTGGTCCAATCATCGTACTCGAAGAGTTTACGTAGATATTCTACATACTCGACTTGTAGGCCTGCCTTTGTAAAAAAGGTATGCCATTCTTCACTTGTACAGGCACGATCGTGCGAAGGATCACGCCACTTCTCAATTATGTTCAGGAAGATATCGAGTTCGGGATCGCTGGGCACAATATTGTCGATGAGCAGGAAGAGGCCACCAGCTTTGAGGACACGGCTCACTTCCAGTACGAACTGTGCGATATTGGGGAAATGATGGGGGGCGATGCGACATGTTACGCGGTCAAAGCTCGCGTCAGGGAATGGCAGGTGTTCGGCATCGGCCTCCACAAATACAGCGTTTGTTACGCCTTGCGATAGGATAAACGCACGGGCCTTTGCGAGCATGGTGGGTGTGAGATCGCTGGCGGTAACTTGCGCGACGTGGGGTGCCACAGCCAATGCAGTATGGCCGCCACCCGTTGCGATATCCAATGCTTGTTGTTGTGTGTCCCACTCTCCCAGTTCGATCAAGCGTTGGAGATCTGCACCTGCCCGATGGGAAGCACTGGTAACATAGCTTTCGGCTGTGCGGCTGAAATAGTCCTGAACTTTAGCTTTTTGTTCGGCATCTGGATCTGGCATGGTTATGTTGGTCCTTCATTAACGCATGGGCATAACATCGGCAGTTCTATCTGAAAAGCGGCCAGATTTATTTTACCACTTTTTTGAAGCCCTTCGTCCCTTTGGATCCATCATGTAAAATGGAGACTTACTGATAGCGATAGGGGGCCTGACTGTTGTCATAGGCAGCCTGTGTTCGCTGTTCAGGCGTAACGCACACATGATCATTCGCAAACGCTTCACGCCAAACATAGCCATCACGACATGTATCTGTACCATAGGGGCCACCACCTGGCTTGACCCGATAAAGTGCCTGACCATTGTCGTATGCCGTCTGTGTGCGTTGTTCAGGCGTAACACAGACATGATCACCTGAAAATGCGTCCCGCCAGACATAACCACTTATACACGTATCCGGGCCATAAGGGCCGAGATGTGCCGACGTAGAGTCCGATATTGCTGCATGGCTCAGGGAGATCATGAAAATCTCAGTGGTCAGTAGCACCATCACTGCGAGCAGAAGGCATCTCAAACAGCGTATGAATATATTTTTCATGTCTTTCTCTCCTAATTATTCTCCTGTATAAATAATAATTTCCATGCGAAATGGCCTTTATCTATGGAGAAAGCCTGCCATTTTGGCACAGGTATACGCACTGCTCCAATCTTCCTAATCCAGTTGTACGTACCAGCCCGATTATGCTAAGATGGGCTGGTACAATATTTCCAACATCATGGTGATCATGTAGAATGTAGTAACATGCCGACACTTGAAGGTTCCGTCGAAAGCATTGTCTTTCGCAATGAGGATAATCATTACACGGTAGCGCGTTTCCGGCTCAATGACGCTGGCCGCCTCTTCCGCGACGATCTAATGACGATTGTGGGTATGCTCCCCGATATTCATGTGGGCGAACTGCTGACCGTTGAGGGGGAGTGGGAGAATGATCCACGCTACGGTCGTCAACTTCATGTAGCCAATTTCACCGAACGTTTGCCAGCCTCTGTTGAGGGGATCACGCGCTACCTCGGTTCGGGCCTGATTAAGGGCATCGGACCCAAGAAGGCGAAGTTGATCGCCGATCACTTCGGCGAACAGACGCTGGCGATTATTGAGCAGCAGCCCGAACGCCTGCACGAGGTCAAGGGGATTGGTGCAAAGGATCGTGAGCAGATTAGCAAGACCTGGGCCGAACATGGCGAGATTAAAGAATTGCACCTCTTCTTGCAGTCACATGAAGTCTCAATCAATGTCGCGACGCGTGTCTACAAGCAATACGGGAAAGAATCGATCAAGATTATCCGCGAGAATCCGTACCAACTAGCCCATGAGGTGCAGGGGATTGGTTTTCGGACCGCCGACGATATTGCGGTCAAACTGGGTTTGCCCTATGATAGTATCCCGCGCCTGACGACCGGATTGAAATATGTCCTTGCTCAGGCCGCCAATGACGATGGGCACTGTTTTTTGTTGGAGAACAACCTGGTACAACTGGCATCGAATATCCTCAAAACACCCTATGAGGTGCTTTTGCCCGCGATGGAGCAGCTACGCAATGATAATGATGTTTTTGTGGAACCCCCTTTGCCAGCGACAAATCCAGTTAACACATCAGCTATCTCATTAGATGAAGATGAGCCGCCACTGGATTGGGACGAGGCAGAGCCTGAAGAACCCCAGTCGCGCATCTACTATGCCCCATTCTGGTATGCCGAAAATGGCTCTGCTCGTCTCCTGCGCCTGCTATTAAAGAGCCCTGAGAGCCTGCCCCCGGTATCACAGCAGATCTGGGATCGAGTCTTTGATCTGCTCAAACAGAACCGCAATATGCACCTGACCGACAGGCAACGCGAGGCCGTGCAGATGGCCTATAGCAAGAAGGTGAGCATCCTGACTGGTGGACCGGGAACGGGCAAATCGACATCTATTCGCGCCCTGTTGATGCTCCTGCGCAATCGGAAGGTGAGTTTTGCATTGGCCGCACCCACTGGACGTGCCGCAAAACGCCTCTCCGAAGCAGCCGGTGTGCCGCCGGAAGCCCAGGCAAAGACCCTGCACCGCTTGCTAGAATATGCGCCACACGACAATACCTATCAGCGCAACGAAGATAATCCATTGCCCTATCAATTTGTGATCGTCGACGAGTTCTCGATGGTCGATATTCTGCTCTTCTATCATCTGCTCAAGGCGTTGCCACGTGAATCGCACCTGTTGCTGGTCGGAGATGCCGATCAGTTACCCTCGGTTGGACCCGGCAATGTGTTGCGCGATCTCTTGCGCAGCGAGACCATCCCTACTGTACGCCTCACGGAACTCTTTCGTCAGGCCCAGGAGAGCAACATTATCGTCAATGCCCACTCCATCAATGCTGGACAGATGCCCTCGTTGCGCGCAGATGCTAAGAGTGATTTCTTTTTCATGGCAGAGGAAGATCCGCAGCGTGCTCAACAATTGATCCTTGATCTTGTCCAGCGCCGGTTGCCAGCCCGCTATCATTTTAATCCGCTGACCGATATTCAGGTGCTCTCGCCCATGTATAAGGGAGCGGTCGGCGTAACGATGCTCAATGAGAAGTTGCAGGCTCATCTTAATCCTTCAGCTTCGGCGCAGGTGGAATGGGGTGATCATATTCTGCGTGTTGGCGACAAAGTTATGCAGACGCGCAACAACTATGATAAGGGTGTCTTTAATGGGGATGTAGGCTGGATACGCGTCATCAATAAAGACAATGCCACCCTCAAAGTCGAATTTGTCGAAGAGGCGGGGCCGCTTTTTATCAGTTATGACTTCCATGAATTGGATGAACTGGTGCTGGCCTATGCCGTCACTGTCCATAAAAGCC
>JACDAE010000565.1 GCA_013695595.1 Ktedonobacteraceae bacterium
CACCTGGGCGCACGCAAGGTGACGCCCCTACCCACGATCCAAGGTCGCAAACTAGCGCGAAGAAAACGCCTGTACCCCCGTAATATCGCGCCCGACAATCAATGATTGAATCGCATCCGTCCCCTCATAGGTAAACACGGCCTCGATATCGGCATGGTGACGTGCAATGTGATACTCAAGCAGAATACCGTTGCCGCCCAGCATCTCACGTGCATCTGCAACAACCTCACGTGCCAGGCGAGCATTATTCATCTTGGCGAGCGACGCCATCGCATCGGTCATCTTGCCCTGTGCCTGCAACTGGCTGAGACGCAGACACAATAATTGCATGCTGGTGACATTTGCCAACATCGCAGATAGCTTGTTCTGGATCAGTTGAAAGTTAATCAATGCTTTGCCGAACTGTTTGCGTTCACGGGCATAGGCCAGGGCAATCTCGTAGGCTGCGACTGCGTGTCCGATAGCCTCCCAGGCAACCCCGGAGCGCGTGGCCGTGAGCACACTGGCCGTGTTTTTAAAGTTGTGTGAGCCTGCCAGCCGATTTGCAGCCGGCACACGCGCACCCGATAAGGTGATATCTGCCTGCCAGACGGCGCGTTTAGCAACTTTTCCGGTCATGACTTTCGCCTCGAAGCCCGGCGTGCCCTTCTCAACCAGGAAGCCGCCAACGTTTCCAGCATCGTCGCGTGCCCAGATAATCGTAACATCGGCGAACGACGCATTGCCGATCCAGCGCTTGGCACCGTCGAGGATGTACTCGTCTCCCTCACGATGCGCCCGTGTCTCCAGAGCAACTGCGTCAGAGCCATGTTGCGGCTCGGTCAAGCCAAATGCGCCGATCTTCTCCATCCGTGCCATTGCCGGTAGCCAGCGCTGCTTCTGTTCCTCGGAACCGAGCATCGCAATGGAACTCATTGCCAGGCCTGAGTGCACGCCAAAGAATGTACAGACGCTGGCATCGCCACGCGCCAGCTCCAGGGCAACCAGACCCGCCGCCGTCGTGCTCATGGCGGGTGAGCCGTATCCCTGGATGCTTCCACCAGCAATTCCCAGGGCCGCAAGTTTTGGAATAAGCTCAAAAGGGAACTCAGCACGTTCCCAATAATCATTAATGATCGGAATGACCTCATGATCACAGAACGTTCGTACTTTATCGCGAATACCGCGCTCTTCCTCGCTCAACAATTCGTCCATCAAGTAGAAATCGGTTCCACGAGCCGATTGTAGCTCCGTTGCCATACCATGGTCCTTTCGCTTATGTGAATCTCACTTTTTATTATAGCAGCGGTGGACTATTCTCTGCTGGCTCTTTAGGGGAAACACACGAAATATGGTAGCAAGATGTCACTGGCCTAATGTATGCGATGAGGCGGGAACCTGTAGCCTTGCCCAACCACCAATTTGAAGGGAGGAGACGAGTTGTGCATCAGAGACGGTGGAGATGGTTGTCTGTTTCTGGTGGACCAGGTCATCGTACCAGAGCTTGCCAATCCCATTGGCATAATGCGCCAGGGCCAGCAGCGAGAAACCATAAGGAGCCACAGCAACGCTATCTGCATCAAGATCAGATGCGCCAGGGGCGACATCGGCAAGCAGCGTCTGATCTTGCTGTACGTTCAGACCGAGCTTGACGACCTGAAATGCGGTGTTCACTTTCAACAACGTCAACGGCTCACCCTGAGCATCATATCCAATCATGCGACCGGTATTAACACGTAAGAGGTTGGATTTTGCGCCATTGGTGTCCACCCCGTAGAGTGCGGTCGGGTTCAACTTACAACGATAGTAGAGAAGCGTGCCACTGGTGCTGAGCCAGAAGTCATAACTGAACTGGCAATACGGTGCCGTTATTGGCGTTACTTCCCCGGTGGTCAGATTTATACGATTAAGTGTCGTTGAATAGTTTGCACTTACTACAAAATAGGGATATCCGTCGCGGTAGAAGCGCAGATCAGGTGATTTGAATGTGGACACGATACGTGTGGTCGTATGGGCATTCACATCGACTTTTTCAATGCCGTCTGGCGTGCTGATAAAGACGGCAGAATCGTCGGTGCTCCAGAGTGCCTGGCCGCCTTTGCCAGTCATGGTGTAGAGGATGTTTTCATATGAAGATGGTTGAAGGTAATAGCGGGTTGTATGTCCATCGAAGACGTGATAGAGTACTTGATAGCCATCATGCGAAACGCCATCAACAGCCGTGGCGTCTACGTAATTCGATGAGGCCAGAACGGCGCTTTTGCCAGTTGTGGAATCGGTAGCGGTAATGATTTTTTGCTTGCCGCGTGTAAGTGCGATGATCACAGAGGACCAGGAAGCAGAATGGGTCACAGGCAGAAAGGACCGTTTTGGGCCGAGCGTATAGCTTGTTCCACTACTGGCTGTATGGCCTACGAGCAACACATGATTAAACAGGTTGAAGGAGACCAGAATAACGGCTACTACTGCGACAAAGGCCAGCATGTTCTGTACAAGCTTCCGTGATCTGCGTGCTGGCCGTTTATGTACAGCATTAGTGAGCAAGATAGGAGGGAGAATAGGTACTTCTGTTATGCGATGACCATTGCTGGCGACCCCTTCTTCAGGCGTTTCCTTGCGCTCACGGGCAATTGCTTGCATAATGTGTGTCGTGCTTGAGGGAACCTTTTGTTCGTTGGTAAGGAGGAAGCGGCGCAGTTGTTGGCGTTGTTGGAAGCGCATAACGCGTGCCTCGGAGAGGGTAAATGCACAGGTTGGACATTCGGGGATATGTGCCCGTAGTCGCTGTAGCATTTGCCTATCCGCATCATCAGTAATCTGAAATGTATCATTCTGTAAAAAGGAGCTATTCTTATCCAGGTCTTCCAGGAGGCGTTCACAATGAGCACTGAACGGGCAGTAAGGGAATTTATTATTATTATTATGCGTTTCTGGATTTCCACCCTTCATCATTTGTCCTCTTGATCAAGATTTCGATAGAGCCGTTGAAATGCCTGACGAGCACGTGATAGGCGACTGCGCACAGCAGAGAGGGATTCCTGCAATGTATCTGCAATTTCTTTATAGGTAAAGCCTTCAGCATCTAACAACAGGCACATTGCCGAGGCAGATGGAAGTTGTGCCAGGACCCGTTGGACCATATCGGCTTCTACGATACTCTCTTCGAATCTCACTTCACTCACCAGATATTCCTCATTTGGTTCATCAAATACTTCGTCGCCCCCCATGGGTTGTGAAAAGGGGAGAATCATTACATGTTTGCGTCTGCGCCATTCGCTACGTACCTGATTGAGCGCAATGCGATACAGCCAGGGAGCAAAGCGGAGCTCCTCCCCTTTCATGCGTGGCAATGCGCGGTAGGCAGCCAGAAATGTTTCCTGACACAGATCCTGTGTGAGATGTACGTCATGCGTCATTGCATATATTATCCGCCTGATGCGCGGCTCATAGTATATGACCAGAGCCTCAAACGCCTCCATAGATCCCTGACAGGCTTCGAGAGTCAGACGTGGCTCGTCTTCTACTGCGTTCATGTAACTCCATCATTGGGTAGAGTTGCCATATCCAGCATTCTCTACTCATATCAATGTATACAACGGTGGTTTTGTCTCGATTAGAGGGAATGAATATTTATATTTATATAGAAAATTACGTCTTCTGTTATTAGTATGCAACAAAGATCATAGTATAACAGTGAAATACATCACAATTTAGCATGAAGGGTAGGAATTATGTCAGGTCAGGTCTCCGTTGGCGTAGGGGCGTGTGCCCTATGAAACGTCCTCTCCAACCCTGCGTTCAGCCACCTCCTCAACTGCATCGTACGCCCGCGCCAACAAAGTCGTCAGATTCTCACCTCCAACGGCAAAGGGTGCGGCCCCTAATCTTTTCAGGATCGCCTTATCGACCGTTGGATCATGGGGATTGATCGCAAAATTGTCCAGTTCTTCACCAGCCAGCCAGAACCCTTCAAGTTTCTCCTCAATGAGTTGTGGCTTTCCTTCTTGAGGTGTGTTCACACCCGGCACAGCTTCTGTGTGCGCCAGTGACTCGACGCGTTTGTCTCTGAGGGCTTTGATAATCTCTTCTTTGGTGCGCCCACGTAGCTTGAAGAGTAAGAAAGGGTCTTCATCAAAACGCTCGGCCAGAATGTAGTAGACGGCGGCGACATGCTTGCACGGATTGGCCCAATCGGGGCAGGTGCAACTGGTCTGCAAATCTTCTTGCGTTGTGGGGAAGAGAGAGAGATGGGCAACCTCAAATGCTTCCTCGATGTTTGGAGGCATCTCGCCCGCCAGCAATTTGGCGGCGAAAATAGCCTGGGAAGCCATTGCGTCTGTTACCTGCTCCCAATCCTGAGCGGTGAGTGGGTGCAGACGAATCTTGATCGCATAGGGCTTCTCCATTGATCCCTGTACCTTCGCTTTGACGAGGCCCGTTTCAATATCGATCGAGAGCACCTGGCCCTGTCGTGCATAGGAACGGCCACGCGTCAGGCGCGTGCCCATGCCAAGCGCTTCCAGCACCTTGACCCAGCGCCGCGACCACCATGTTTCACCGATGGCTCCTCGCTCGCTACGCGCCTTGATACCACCCGCGACTTTGCGTGGCCGGTTTTCGGAATAATAGTTCCATTCGTAATCATATTTGTCGCCCATCCCATTACTCTCCTACCGCTTCGCGACTCAACTGGAACAACGATTTGAGTTGCTCCGTCGACATTTCGGTCAGCCATGTTTCACCACTGCCCACAATACTCTCGGCCAATACTTTTTTCTGCTCAATCATCTGATCAATACGCTCCTCCAGCGTTCCCACACATACAAACTTGTGGACCTGCACATTCTTTGTCTGTCCGATACGAAATGCTCTATCGGTCGCTTGATTCTCAACCGCCGGATTCCACCAGCGATCAAAGTGGAAGACGTGATTGGCCGCCGTCAGGTTCAAGCCAACGCCGCCAGCCTTTAGCGAAAGAATGAAGATTGGCGCGCCCCGACGCTCTTCCTGAAAGCGCTGTACCATGATATCGCGCTGCCTTTTGGGCGTACCCCCATGTAAGAAGAGAATCTCACATCCAAAGCGCTCTTGCAAGTATTGCTGGAGCAGGTGTCCCATCTCGGCATATTGCGTAAAGATCAATGCCTTCTCACCGACCTCCAATACCTCTTCTACCATCTCGTCCAGGCGGGCCAGTTTGCCAGAGCGGCGTGGCAGGCTACTCTTGTCACTCAAGAAGTGGGCGGGGTGATTGCAGACCTGCTTCAGTTTTGTCAACGCCGCCAGAATCAATCCTCTGCGCTCCAGGCCATCGGCAACCTCGATCTTCTCCATCATCTCCTTGACCACTGCTTCATAGAGCGATGCCTGCTCTCGTGTCAGATTGCAGAATACATTCATCTCCATCTTGTCCGGCAGGTCCTGGATAATCGTTTTGTCGGTCTTCAAGCGCCGCAACACAAATGGCTGGATTAACCGCTTGAGAGTCTCCGATTTTTCCGGATTATGATAGCGCTCAATCGGGATCGCGAAATTGGTGTGAAAATCTTGCCCCGAACCCAGGTAGCCCGGATTGAGGAACTCCATGATAGACCAGAGTTCGGAGAGGCGGTTCTCAACCGGCGTGCCTGTCATGGCAATCTTATGCCTTCCCTGCAGCCGCTTAATCGCCATCGTCTGCTTGGCCGTCTCATTTTTGATGTTCTGTGCCTCGTCGATAACGATATTTTCCCATTCAATTGCCATAAGATGTTCTTTATCGCGCAGAGCCAGGGCATAAGTCGTGATCACAATATCGTGTTTCAGCGCCTCCTCCGCAAATGCCTGATTGGAGAGCCGCTCCGGCCCATAGTGGATCATAACGTTGAGCGATGGTCCGAAACGTTGCAACTCTTTCTGCCAGTTGCCGACAATGGACATAGGGCAGATAAGCAGCGTTGGGCCTGGGAAGGTGTCAGTATCCTTGAGCTTATCGCGCTCATGCAGTAAAAGCGTGATAAGCTCTATGGTTTTCCCCAGCCCCATGCTATCTGCTAAGCATGCCCCAAATCCGAATTCCTGCAAGAAAGCCATCCATGAGACGCCCTTCAATTGATAAGGACGTAGTATGCCCTGGAATGTTGCAGGCACTTCGATATCCGTGAGTGGGACATTTTGTGAAAGGCGTTCCAGAACATCGTTGATCCAATCTTCGGCCTCGATATCCACGACCGGGAGGCCCATCTCGGCGGTCCCTGCGCCCAGGCCGACGCGCAGAGCATCACCCAACGACATGTCTTTTTTCACCTGTTTCTTTTTGAAGAAGGCGATTGCGGCCTCGATCTGCTCTGGGCGTAGTTCAACCCATTGACCGCGTATCTTGATCAATGGCTGTTTCAGGTTCACCAGCTTCTCAAACTCGCGCACCGAAAGAGTTGCATTGCCAACTGCGATCTGCCATTGATAATCCACCAGGCTATCCAGGCCCATCAGACCGTTGTTTGCCGAGACCGTGCCGACTCTGGGCTTGACGCGTAGTTTGACGCCGACACGTGCGTTGGGCTTCTGCCACCAGGGTGGAACGAGCACACCAAAGCCGCTTTGTTCCAGCAATGGAGCCGACTCGCGCAGAAATGCGTATGCCTGTTCTGTGTTCATTACCAGTTGTTGTGGATGTGCGGTCTTGAGGCTCCCTTCGATGGCCGGAAAGAGACGCGCTGCCTTGCCCAGATCGGCGAGCAGGCGCTCCTGGGGATTCTCAAAGGTGCGCTTGAGAAAGGTGAGCGTGCTGGAGCGTTCCGTCCAGACGTTCTCGGCAGGTACGAGCAGACTGCGATCATCATTGGCTTGCAGATGAAAGCTCACATGCCAATCTGTACTTTGTTCTTCTTCTTCGCCCGGTGGATCGAGGCGGAAGCAGGTGCGGAAGGCGGCTCCGGCCTCGACTATCTCAAGATGATTGAGCCAGCTATTGATCTCACTGAAGAAGTGCTTGCCTGCCGTTGCTGGCACCGTAAAGGTGGCATTTGCACTGGCGAGTGCCTGCATCCATTGTTCTTGCAGCGATTGCCGACCGTTGCGCTTGCCTGGTAGTAATGACTGCGTGGTGAGGCTCCCACGCACAAAGGCGTCCACGTTTTGATTGAGAAAATGCAACACGATATTTTGAAGAAGTGTCACGTTTCTCTCTTCAGGAGGCACAAACGACCAGCAGATCGGCGGCATCTGACGCGCCAGACGTTGCATGCGTTCTCCATCCTCTGGGGAGAGAAACGCTTCCCAGTCGGCACGACAGGTGATGGTGCGGCCCGGTGCAACTTCGTGCAGTGTGGGCACAAAGCTCTGACGCGTCAACAACTCCAGGCAGAAGCGTGCGGCCTCAATCCAGAAACGGAGGTCACTTCCGAATGCTACACCCGTGGGTGGATGATCTGGGAGTGCGAGCAGGAAATCCAGCGCGTTCCCTGCGTGGAGTGCCGCTGTGACCATATACCACCATTTGAACTCGGCCTGTGTGGTATCCACTGGTTGTGAGAGCACGAGTTCAGGCGAGGGCAACGGCTCTTTCGTTGTCGAAGGCAGGTGAACCGTCAGGGTATCCGTCTCGGTATCCTGGATATGGAGATCATCAGGCAGTTCGCCAGCTGTTGCCAACAGATCATCACGCGTGAGCGCAAAAGGATGCAGCCGTGGCCTTTGTGTATCTATTTGTTTTGTAATGCGTCCGGTGCTCGTTTTTGCCATCTTTGACGTTTCCGCCCAGAGATGAAGCTTGCCGGAATCACGAGTATGCCATAAAGCATGTAGTACTATCAAAAATCACATTCCTCATCGATATTCTATAAAAATTGTATTGTTTCGGTTCTTAGTCGGGGAGTTGTGCCAGAGACGACTTGACCTCTAGAGAGCGTGCAAGGATGAAGATAAGGTCGGAGAGGCGATTGAGGTAGCGCACCACTTCGTTATTGTGAATGACGCCCTCATGCAGAAGCTTTACGGCCATCCGTTCCGCCCGGCGAATCATTGTGCGTGCCAGGTCGAGGGCTGCCCCATCCAATGTGTCCCCTGGGATAATAAACTTATTGGGGATCTCCACCTCGCGTTTGAGGTCTTCTTCTACCAGTTCCAGACGTTTAACATGGTCGCTGGTAATAAAAAGGCCCATTTTTGCATAGTTTTCCTCTGGTGTTGCCAGTTCCCCCATCAAGAGATAGAGCTCTTGTTGTACCTGATAGATGATCGCTTTAACGTGCTGATCTTGAGCCATCGCCCGCGCCAGACCGAGCGCCGAGGTGGCCTCATCTACAGTTCCGAAGGTATCGGGGCGTGCATCATATTTCGGAACACGTTGTTCCCCAAGCAAGCCAGTATAGCCAGTATCGCCAGTACCTGTTGTAACTTTCGCCATTGATCGCCCCTTTTCCTGGAACAGGCAACGCAAAGCGTGCCTTAACGCATCCTCAATAGTATACACGCTGGTGCTGAGAAAATGGCAATACTAACCAGTATATCTATATGCACGGCTGACGCGCCGCCAGTCCAGTTCACGTCCACGCACAGGACGCTCTTCATCTACCAACTCCAATTTGTTGGTTGCCAGGAAGCGCCGTCGTAAGTTTGAGAGATCGATCTGCTCATCGGGCGGAAAAAATGCCCGGTAGAGCAAGACCGCCTCGGCCAGTGTGAGCATACGGTCTCCGATAGGAGGAGCTTTAATCACGCTCAGCGGAAGCGTCTGGCGGCTTTCTTCTGGAGAGGCCATGCCTTCGCGCCACCAGGGGGTCTCCGCTTCAGCAATCGGCATCGTACTCATATCGGCGAGATAGCGCAGGATAATTTCGGGATTGCGCTGCACCTGGGAACGTAATGTATTGAGCGCTGTCAGGAGACCGGGCTGTACGTTGGAATCGAGAGAATAGTGGCCTGACTCAATGTCAAGCACCGGCACCCATTTCACATGCAGGCTAGGGACGGGCTGCGTCTGGAGATTGGGACGCAACTCATCGCGATTGGCACGCAGCAAAATACTGTGAGTAAGTGAGACGGCTGCCCCTTGTTCTGTACTACCCCATACGGAGACCTGTTGTTCCTGCCAACCAGCCTTTAATTGGAGAAGGGAGGCGTCGTCAGGCCACATCAAAAGGGCGTCCACAATACGCTCCACGGCATCGGTAACCGATTCGGTGCCCAGGACCAGGCGCATTGGAGGCCCCCAGGGTCCATCGCGTAGCAGAAGCCATAAGGACCAGTCACGTATTGCGAAGGTCGCGATGCTTGCAGTCACAATCAAGCGTCGTGGAACGATATCACGAGCGGGCTGGGAAGAAATTGGCGTATTTGGTTTGGATAGAATACTCATAAATAGCACCGCTTCCATATAACAATGTATGGGCATTGCATCCGAGAAATCGTAAAAAACACATGAAACTCATGCGATAAAGAAAAAACAAAAAGGCGCTCAAGTCGAGCGCCTTGCTATATTATATACTACTTCTTGCATTAGCGCCCAAAGATAACATGGAGTCCAAGAGCAAGAGCAGCAGAGAATATTGTGGCAACCAGCAACTGAAGTCTGAGAAGACGATAGCGAGTAGTCATTTTGTGATGATCTATTGCTATTGCTTTTGCACCACTTGACTGTCGCATCTGAGTTTGTTTTTCCATTGTGTCTATTCCCTTTGCTGAAAAGAGTAGGTAAGGTCAGCCTACAGCTAACCACTATTACTTATACGCTCCAGACTGGTATTTAGTTGTAGTTACACTAACTATACCTGATAGAAAGCATAAAAGCAATGCGAAATGAGACAAAATCTGCATGAAAGTAATCTCGTTATATATATTCAAGGAGTCTCTATAAAAATTCCATACGAATGGCCTATCAAAGTCATCTCTGGTTGCTTTCATATCTTAGTATCGGTATAATTACTTCTATTAATAGGCTAATAGGCTTTCCCCCACCTGGCTATTTTTTGCCTATGATTTATGAAAAGGAGGTGCTTTTTCCATCTTCCTTTATCAGGTCGTTTTCTCTCCGAGAGCCTGATCAGGAGATGTATTGGGAGAAGCTCCAAACATCGATGAAGAAGATTCGTGTTACAGGGCTTTTTATTTTACTCGCTTTCTCAATCGTATTTCCTTTGCTCTTTTCTGATCCTGTTGTTACCACTATTGCTATATTTACTCTCATTATAATGGTGGCATCAACGGGATGGAATCTTTTTTCGGGATATACGCGCTATCTCTCCCTTGGTCATGCAACGTTTTACGGGCTTGGAGCTTATATTCTGGCAGCTCTCTGTCAGGGCTGGCATGTTCCAGGCGGGGCCATCCCGTTCTTTTTGCTTCCGGTTGTTGGGCTGATAACTGGTTTGTTTTCCTTGCCGTTGGGTTGGATTGCGTTGAAAACAAGGCGCTCGACCTTCATGGTGATTACTATTGCCATCTTCGCACTGGCGTCGATACTCCCCAAACTCCTGGGCACCTTATTCTCGCAATTTAGTAGCATCTATCTGCCAGTCCCTATGTGGGATCAGAGCATCTTTAACCTGCCTTTTTACTACACGGCGCTTCTTTTACTTTTTTCTGCTCTTCTGGTCTCGTGGTGGATGCGCTCTTCAAAATTTGGGTTGACTCTGTTGGCGATTGGTGATGATGAGGATCGTGCATTAGGGCTTGGGAACAAAACATCTCTCCACAAGCTTATCTCCTGGACTATCTCCGCTATTTTCGTCGGGATGGCGGGCTCTTTGAATGCTTACTATCTTGGTTTGATTGATCCTGCTTCTGCTTTTGAGCGGGGTATCAACATTGCTCTTCCGGTAACTGCTTTTCTAGGTGGAATAGGGACATTAGGAGGACCGCTTCTTGGGGCGATCTTTACAGTTCCTATCCAACAATACTTGACATTGCAATTTGGGAGTGTAGGATTAGATCTCATCGTGTATGGAGTGTTGTTACTCGTGGTTATCCTTGTTATACCGCAAGGATTGGCACCAGTTCTCCAAAAGCGTCTTCTGATGGCTGTGGTCGTTTTGTCGAAGAAAGGTGTTTCTGTCTCCGGTTTGGATGGCAGTCACTTTCCTGTTACCCCCGCAATTGCATTCCCGGCAGGACTTTCTTATGAAATGGCGCGGGAGCGCGAAACCCCTTCTCAAGTGATGGAAGCAATAGGAGGGTCCATTCAGCGCAGTAATTCAGTTCCCCTCTCTATGAGGAGAGGATATAGTGCTATGAAGGCGCCACGCCTTGTGCCGCTCTCACAAGAGACGACAACTGACAGCTCTACTATGCCGTCAATCAGCCACAGCGATTGGAACATGGAATAACTCCACGGTTCCAATTCTCCTCGCGCCTTTGGCGCTCGTGAAAGAAAAAGAATGGAGGGTTTTT
>JACDAE010000687.1 GCA_013695595.1 Ktedonobacteraceae bacterium
AGCGAATTCCACTGCCAATTCGCTCCATGTATCCAGGAATATCCCGTAACAAGCTTGCCAGAACTGGATTACGGAGTTTGGATTGGACCATGCCTCGTTCCATTTGTTCGACTGTGATCCCCGGCAACAACAAACCTGGGCTATGCACCTCAACCCGATCCGCATAATAAAAGACGCGTACACTCTCACCACGCTTGCTATAATCACGGTGGATTACGGCATTAATCACAGCCTCACGTAATGCCTCAATCGAATGCTCTGAAATATCAATCCGTTTCCATCCTTCCACACGTGCCCCCACGGCAATATATCTATTGAGAAACGCCTCAGCCCCATCAATGACTTCTTGCAGCGTCCCTATAATAATTTTGCGATCTGCATAGCGACTCGCTCCTACCGCATCCCGAAATAAAACGCACACGACCTCGCTCTGGAGAATATGCTTCTGAGGCTCACTGCCAAAAAATAATATACCTGCGTTTGTTGGCACCACCTCACCGCTACTGGTCATCGTTGCACACTCCATGCCAAGTAATACCTGCTCCATATCCTCGAAACGACCGGGTTGTCGCTGTCTCGTCGAACGTTGCTGAAGATACATCTCGACTTTCCCCATATCGAGATCCTGCATCGTTGCCCGACGTGCGGGCAGAAGTTCCCAATCCTGCAATCCCCGATCGTTCGCCAGCTCAAGCAACTCCGACATACTTAGAGCTTATCCGAAAACCTCTACTTTGGCAAAGATTAGTCGAGCACAGGCGAGGTGAAGAAAAGCGAGGTAGTTCTCGACTTTCTTTTCCCAGCGCACCAGAAGCCGACGTGAGCGATTGATCCACGAGTGAGTGCGTTCCACTACCCAACGTCGTGCTCGATGACCAGGAAGACGTCTTTTCTCCTGCTTCTCTTGCCCGCGACTGCGAATATGAGGCAGGTAGTGGCGGCTCTCGACCTCCTGGCGCGCTGGTGCTCCATCGTAACCAGTGTCCAGACAGAGATGCTGAGGATGTTCTTCTGTTGGCTCGGGACGCAGGATCACGATGCCATCCAGGGTGGCACAGAGCAAGCGTACGTCGTGACGATTAGCCCCATCAACGACGAGGGCCAGGGGAATCCCGGTCCCATCTGTGAGGAGACTGCGTTTGGTTCCGCTCTTCCCGCGATCGGTGGGATTGGCCCCGGTTGCGGCTTTGCCGAAAGGAGCTTTTGTCATTGCTCCGTCTACTGCTTGCCATTCCCACTCGATCCCTTGTTTCTCATCGTACTCTTGCAGTCCAGCTTGCCAGAGCGCCTTGAAGAAGCCTGCTTGCTCCCATTCTTGAAAGCGGTCATGCGCTGTTGAGCTTGCTCCCAATTCCCTGGGTAATGCATTCCATTGGATACCTGTGCGCAGCACGTAGATAATCGCCGCAAAGGCTTGCCGATCATCCATTCGTGGCCGTCCTCCTTTGGCGTGCGAGGGCGCTGGTGGGATGAGTGGCTTGACTTTATCCCACCATGCATTACTGACTTCCCACGGGCGTGTTCGTGGCATTGCACTCTCCTCTTGGTTTTGACTGTTGTTCCTTGACGTTCATGAGGTAGCGCATAAAGCTGCATATTGTATGAGTTAGTCGGGAAAATTTCCTGAGGCATACCCAATGGAGTAGGGGGTAGAGATGTTGGGATACACCAACATCATATCCATCCCATGATTGGCATGATACAAATTGTGACAATGGATCATCCACAATCCCGGATTGTTTGCATAGAAGGCGACCTCATAGGTTTCATGTGGCCCGACACTGATTGTGTCGAGATGGACCGGGCTTCCCGTGAGCGGATGTCCACTCTTTGTCAGTACCGTAAATGTATGTCCATGCAGATGCATTGGGTGATCGCCCGCATTTGCGTCGTTCACAAAACGGAGTCTGACCAACTGTCCTGGTTTGACCAGGAGCATGGGAGTATGAGGAAAAGCATTTCCATCCAGGGTAAAGACGGGTCCAGGGCGCATATTGGAAAAGCCAAAGGTATAGCCAAGTGAGATGGTATAGGTCACATCAAAATGGCTGCTCGGCGTGATGGCGTCTGGGGCAGCATGACCATAGGTTGTGAAATCGAAGACATTCTGGCTGGCTTTGGGAGTGACGAGATGGGTCTGGAAATCACTTTCTTGCCCGATCAGCAAACGAGGCTGTGTTTGATACTGTCCGTTGTCGTTGGCTGCGAACAGAGCCACTGGCCCGTGCTGGGGTATCTGAAAGCGGAGATCGTAGCGCTGGCCAGCGTCAATGGAGAGTGGGATTGCCGTGAGTGGCGTCGGACCATGAAGCTCATGCCCATCGAGGGCCGCTACCAGGAACGGCGCGCCTACCAGTGTCAGCAGGTGGGCCGTGTTATCTGTATTGACAAATCGTAAGCGGACCCATTGGCCAGGTCGTGCATGGAGCGGCTGTGTGCCTGTGGACGCGTTGAAAGTGAGCGTACTGTTCCAGGTATGCAGGGCCAGCGCGGTATCAATGTCGTCGTGCGTCAATGGTTTGGCTGATTCAACCACGAGCATACCGAAGAGACCCTTCCCCGTCTCCTCAAAGCTTTCTTGATGTGAGTGATACCAGTACGTGCCGGGATCTTGTGCGAGAAAGCGGTAGGTGTACGATTGCCCTGGTTTGGTCGCGTCCTGGGTGACGCCGGCGACTCCATCGGCACTGTTGGGAACCGCGACGCCATGCCAATGAATAGTAACTCCAACTGACAGGTGGTTGACGAGATGGATCACCACCAGATCACCCTGGTGGACACGCAGCGTTGGTCCAGGCGAGGTTCCGTTAAACGTCCAGGCATCAGCTTGACCTTCCGGCATGAAGGGAAGATGAGCAGACTCGGCGGTGAGTGTAAATTCATCGATTTTGGCTGCCGTTTGTGGTGCCTGCAAGCTCACCATGGGTATACTTTTGCCTGCCTGACACGAAGTACCGCTCATATTCATCCGTTGCATATTGCCTATGTCGCATGCCGTGCCCATATTGAGGGCATCGGGATAGCGTGAGGTCCACATTCCCAGGCCAAAGGCAATGCCTACTGCCGTCAAAAGACAGAGGAGTCCCAGAAGGACACGCTTCGGTGCCTTTCTGACTCGTCGTGGCTTTTTGCCTCCCCTTTTCAGCGTTATTTCATTTTCGCTTTGTGAGCTATTACGAGCTTTTTTCAGCATTTTTCTTTGTCTGTTCATTGATGTATTCCTTTTCTTCGGCGAAGCTGGCTATTTTTCTCTCGATCCACGCCAATTCCGCGTCGCACTTGTGGATGTGATAGTCAGGTATCTGAAGCAGGTACGGCATTTCCTCTTTGCTGATCGCCGTGTTTACCTGCAGGTGGTTTCTGCCGTGGGCATAGTAATCGCGCAGGGCAGAGAGATAATCGAGCCGCTGTTGCAGGATCACGAGTTGTTGCGTTGTAGACAGGAGAGCAAATTTTGAGAGTTTGATGGTAAAGACTTCCGCGTAATCCCGGCTATATTCGCCAGGCCCCAGCATCAGGGCAAAGAAACGCTCCCGACCCTTTTCGGTAATACGATAGGCCTTGCGTTGTGGCCTTCGTCCTTCCGAAACATGCGCGGGGTGCTGTCCCACCTCTGAGACAAGTAAACCTTGCTGTTCCAGTCTGCGGATGAGTGGATAGAGTGTACCCCAACTCAAGCGCTGGAATGGACCCAGGATGCGCTGAATAATCTCATACAAGTGATAGCCGTGGTGAGGGCCAGTCATCAGTTCTCCAAGCACAAACAATTCATAGACGGGACTGGCATTTCTCCCGCTAGCAGCCTGTTCCTCGTTTTTTTCATTCCTGTCATCATCGGGCAACATGGTGAACTCCTTCTATATCGAAACGCTATAACTGATTATATCGGAACGATATAGAAGAAGTCAAGAGCAAAACGTCGTCAGGGCTAGTGAATGATCCGTTTTTGGGATTATCGACTTCTCCTGAAGGCCGCTACTCTGTGCGGCCTTGCTTTTCCTCAGAGAGGCAAGCCTTGCCAGCATATTTCAAGTAGGGCGAGTATGGGCAGTCTTCCATCGTAGCGATACGTGTCTCTGTTGGAAAACATGCTCTCTTCTACAAATTGATACTGTATAGACGCTGTGTCGCTCATCGCGCTTGCCGGGCCACAGGTTTTCGGATAAGGTCTTAATGGAAAGGTATGCGTTCCTCGCCTCACCCAAAATACGCCACCGGACTGATATACAGCTCCTCTATTTGGAGGTACAGTAGCAACCACCACCTGTTTCCCATCGATGACATAGACCTCTGGCTCGGGAGGCTCAAGGACAAGTACGGGCTTCATGTTCTGCCGAGCTGCTCGCAAAATGGTGTCAATAGTCATGGCCATACGCTCATCTGGCACCCCAACGATGTTCTGCTCGGCATCCTCAATCCCAATAATTACAACTCCTCCTTGCGCATTCGCCATCCCACAAAACCGTTCTGCTAGATCAACCGGTCGAGGAGCAGCTATCTTCAACTCAACGGTCGATGTCTCTCCCCCTTGAATCAATCGTTTCAGTGCTGACTCGCTTAGCGTTGCCATATGTTTCCTTTATGATATCTGAAGTACTTTGTAAGTACAGCTATTGTAGCAGAAATGGCAGTACTCGTATAGCATCTGACTGTTAGCTATGGCGGATATGGCGGTTATCTGTGGCGGATAGACGACATCATTCCACTCTTTAAATACCGCATCCAAGGGTATTTCAGTACAAAAAATACTTCTCTGGCGGATATGGCGGAAG
>JACDAE010000738.1 GCA_013695595.1 Ktedonobacteraceae bacterium
GTCGGTGCTACTGCTACACCCGGGAGGCAGGGGCGTATTCTGACAACTGCCCAGGTCCGAGTCATTCATGCCGGTGCGCCGCTTCAGCGCGTCAAAAGTCGCGCTCTGGGTCGCTTGCACAGTGGCCATGTGATCAAAGGTCTGCACGAGGATCGCGTCGCCCAGGCCATCGTAGCTTGTGCCAACGGTGCGGACTACACTATAGGGGTTGGTGCCGCTAAAGACTTGTGTATAGCGGTTGCGTCCCAACGCGTCGCTATAGCTGATACTCTGATGATTATAGGCGTCCAGGGTGATGGTCTGCTCATAGGCATTGGTGTTCTCACTGCTCAGCCCCGTGACACCCTGCGCCACGGTATAGCTGATGCTGGTACTCAGCACGATGTACGTGCCATTATTTTGATCACTGTAGGTCACCTGGCCAAGTGAACGGCCGGAGGCATCGTAGGCCGTTACCGATCGCCCTTTGGTCAGATCGGGCGCGATGTAGCCGCTACTCGTGGGGACGCTATAGGTCAAGCTCCTGGTGGTAGGTCGCCCCATGGGATCGTAGAGGGTATAGCTGATGAGGTCCGTGCCACTATAGGAACTCGGGGAACGCGTTTCGACCACATGTCCTTCCCCATCATACCATTGCCTCGTGGTGGTGGTCGGTCCGCCAGTGATTGTCCGGGTGGTGGTATCCAGCTCCAGGCAGGGAGCGGTGGCACCAGTGGTACAGGTATTGCTATAGGTGTAGGCAGTCGTCGGACTACTGGTACTATCGCCTGGCTGAATCGCGGCTATCACGCGACCCAGGACATCATATTGGAACGAGGTGCTCTGTCCATTGGCATCGGTCATGGAGGTGAGCCACTGCCCAAAGCCACCTGCTGCACTACTATCATAACTGGAGGAGACGGTTTGATTTTTGGCATTGACTGCGCTGATGAGATGAGTGCCAGAGCTATCATAGGTGGCACAGGCACTATATTGGGTGCTGCCGATGGTACACCCCAGATGGGCGTCTCCATCGATGTTCCCAATCGGATTGCCCGAGGCATCGTAGGCATGTTTCACCGCGACGGTCGTGCCAGTACACCCGCCACTCGTGGTATACGCTAGCGATTGGCTGACGCTTGGAATGGTTGGTGGCGTGGTCGCATTCGCGTTGGCGCCATAGATATTCTGGCTACAGGCGATCACTGTTCCTGTGCTATCTTGCGTTTGCTGCTGCACGGGCAGGTTGGTGAGATAGATACCACCGCCCAGATTATCGTTGGGATAAGAGGTCGATGTGGTCACGACATGCGAGGTGGCGGCATGGGTGCCAGTCATATCCACATTGCCAGTCGTGTCTACTTTACTGACATTGCCATAATCATAGCCAGCCGTGCGATTGGGGCCTTGATTATCGCCATCATAGGTATACGTCACCTGCTTGTGGAGCACACGTGGATCGCTGAGATAGCCAAACATGTCGGTGACGCCATCGACCTGGTAGCTGTCTGCTTGTGTCACGCGGGGATCACAAATGACCACGGGATTGTTCTGATCCAACTCGCTACTCAACTGCGTGCTGCCAGGATTGTCCAGGCCGGTGTTGGTATTGTTGCTGTGGTTGACCCCTGGCGGGGGACAATTCATGGCATACGTGTTTGTCGAGACGCCAACGAGCTTGCTTGCCGCGCTCCAGTGTTGTTCCATGAGGAGATGGCCAGACATGCCCGGATTGGGATTCCAGGAGGGCGCAATGTTGCAGTGGCCTCCTGTCACAAAGCATTGGAAGCTACTTTCCGCCAGCCCCCAGCCATCGGAGGAGGCAAAGAACGCAATGTCATTGGTGTTGTCAGGATTGATGACCTGGGCCGAATCAAAGCCGGTAAAGGTGGCATTGTAGTAGTCGGCAAAGTCGCCATCATTCTGGTTCGCCCAGGTATCCCCTTGCAGACAGTTGGCGCAAGGCGGGGCCGGCCAGTTGGTGCGCAAATAATAGTGATAGGTCCAGGTGGAGGTGACCCCATTGGACACGGC
>JACDAE010000115.1 GCA_013695595.1 Ktedonobacteraceae bacterium
CCAACATGCACGGCCCGATCCAAGCCGACATTATCGCAAGCAATGGCTACATGGCTCATGCCCAGGAACTGGACGCCACATTTATTGGTGCTGGCAAGCATCCACTCCATCGCTATACAGCGACGAGCGTATTTCTACATAGCCTAGTTGTTGGTACACAACACGGTGCGTTACCAAACGAGATAACCAGCGCCACAAGCAGCCTTGGGATTCGGCCATCAATGGTTATTGCGGCACTCTCCTCCTTGGAAGAGGTTGCTTGGCATTTGGATCGCACGGCTACAGGTCATTATCGATTCCACACCGAACCGAGCTTAAATAAAGTTATTGCTGATCACAAGCAAGATATCACTACAAGCGTTGCCAAGCAAGAAATCCGCCAACGTCTGCATGAAACCTATCAAGGGCAACTCTTCACACCCATCTTCACGCCCTCAGTGCCTAGCGAGATTGACGACGTGATGGACAACATCGCACTGGCCGTAATTGATTTCGACTCGACTACTGTTGCATCGCACAACGTATCTGCACCATCTTTAATAAAAACTCTCAGCGAACGGGCTGGGGCAGAAGGAACGTTCCGCCAATACGTAAATCGCGTGTTATTCTTAGTCGCAGATAGTGGTCAGATGGATCGCCTGATTGATCGCACACGTGAGATGCTGGCTGTTGATCAGGCTACGGCTGATGTTGAACTGCTTAATAGTCTGGAGAACACACAACGACAACGGCTAATCGATCGTAGAGCGGCCAGTCGGCTTGATTTCCGTGTGGCGCTCTGCAACACCTATCGCCACCTATTTCACCCTTCTGAAGAAGGTCTACGTCATGTTTCTCTGCAACCACAAGACAACTTTAGCGCTGTCAGTAATCAACAGCAAACCTTACTTGACACCTTGCGAGGTCTGAACCAGGTGTTGGATGGCACTGCGAAGATCAGTCCAATCTGGGTGCGTACGAAAGTATGGCCAAGTGTGCAGAAATTTTTGCCTGTTCAAGCGATCTATGAGCAGTTCTTTCGCAAGGCTGGGTTACCTATCCTACGTACACCCACTATCTTGATTGACTGCATCATCAAGGGACTATGCGATGATGTATGGCGAGGCAAAGAGGGTGAGAAGATCATCTCGAAGGCACGTGGCAACGTACCAGCATCTATCAGCCTTGCAGGTGATCTGGTCTTGTATGATCCGCAAGAGCTTGAAGATGTTATACCCACAACACCTCCAGCCTCTAAGCAGCAGAAGCATGATGGAGATCGGACAGAGCCACAGGATGATTACGTTCCTCCGCGATATGTAGTGATACCTGTCTCATCCGTTGTCGGCTCCGGAGACGTAAATCTCGCCTTCTCCAAGTTGCTTGACGAGTGTGAGGCTGCCAAAATCACGGCAATCAAACGCCTCGATCTCAATGTGAAGGGAGGTGATTCAGTCCGTGCTCTTGCCTTAGCTCTGCCTGGTTTTCCGCGTCGGGGCGTCACTGTGCAGCAACGCATAGAGGCATATAGCGGAGACAACGACCGGCTCACTTTAGAGTACAGCCTACCGTTAGATCGCACTTCTGCGTTGCGCTCCGCACTCCGTGCATTCGAGGGTGAGATCGAAAATGCGGAAATGACCATACAGATCGTCTACGATCCCCCTGTCGCTCCAACTGATCAAGCGATCACATCCGTGAAGAATGTCTTGAGTGCCCATTCAGTGTGGGTCAAGTTGCAAGCGGAGCGTGCATAATGCAACAATACCTTCATCAGTTCCAACTCGCAGTCGAGCCACTGCCCAATGCATCATACGCCCTCACCGTGCTTCAACGACCATTCCCGGCGTCACGCAATGGGCGCACTCTGCCCTCCGTCAAAATGGGCAGTATTGACGGCCTTGCCTTGGTATCGGCTCAGGACTTCGTTCTCGACGTGTTACGCGCAAATCAGTACAAACCTACTGCGCTTCAACACGACAGAAAGAAGCGCCTTGGCTTGAGTGAAGAAAGCGGCGTGCGCCTCTCAGTCCTGTTCAAAGCCATCTCTCCTCTGTCAAACCTTGACCACATCCGTGCTCTCCAACAAGCTATCTGGGCAATGAGCGATGAGGAAGCATATTATTGGTTCGCGAAGTGTTATGGATCTAACGGACGTCGAGGGGTGCGTGCATTAAGAATTCTTTTCGGGGGTGTGAATTGAACGATAGCAACAAAGATCGTCCCCGTGTCTTTATCGAGGAAAGCTTCCCCACCGACTTTTTAAACCAGCAGGTGTTAAAGGAAACACGCGGTTCACCGTTTAGCGCTGTTCATCGCTGGTTCTCGCGTAAACCTCTTAGTTTTTCTCGTGCATCGGTTTTAGCCAGCTTATTGCCTGCAAGTACCACGAACAAAGATTTTATCCGGCTTCTCGGCGTGCCCCCCGTCCCGAACAAAGACTTTCGATTGTCCCATCAGACGCCTTCCCAAACTATTATTGAGGAAGTACATGACCGTTGCAAGCATACATGGGGCGATACCTATCAGGTTATTGATGCGTTCGCTGGAGGCGGCAGTATCCCTTTTGAAGTCGTACGATATGGCATTTCGACTCTAGCATCTGACCTCAATCCTGTAGCAGTTACAACCATGAAAGCTGCAATTGAGGTTCCACTGACTTTGGGGCTGGAGTTTGAACCCGATCTGAGGCAATGGATAGCATGGGTTGCACAACAAGTCCATGAAAAGTTGGATGAATATTTCCCATCGTCTACGGGAGAGCAGATTCGGGACTATCTCTGGGCGCATACCGTGCGTTGTCCAGAATGTGCATTATGCATTCCGCTTGTCCCATCGTGGTGGGTTAATAACTCTCAATCCGCACGAACACGAGGACAAGCTTGCGCAGTCCGGATTATTTTGCCAAAATCGCTCCGAGAAAGTCAGTGTTCGTTTGAGATGGTACAAGGCAGCGTCAAGAACGACAGAATTGATGAATATAGTCCCAGTGAGAGTGGAACGTTGGCAAAAGCAACAGGACGATGCCCACGTTGCATGCGGGTTCTGCCAACAAACTACCTTATGAAGCAAGGACAGACGGTAGGATTTGGATACCAACTCTATGCAGTAGTTTACTACAACGAGGGTGGCTCTTTGTGTTTTCGCGTCCCATCTCAGCAAGACATTGCTGCCATTGCACGAGCAGAATCGGCACTAGCAAATGCCACGCCAGAATTGATGCTCGAAGATACGATTCCAATGGAGGCAATACCCAATGACACACAACGAGGGCCAGACCTCAACCTCTACGGCATTTACGACTGGAAAGATCTGTATACTCCCCGTCAGTTGTTGAGCCTCACTGTTATTCTGGCTGCTATACGTACTGCTGTGGAGACCTATGGAAAAGAGGTTTCACGAGATCGGAAGTTGGCGATGGCACTCTGGTTGACCATGGTGCTCGATCGCTGTGTGGATATGAATTGCAGGCTTGCTCGTTGGAAAAGTTCGACGATCCAGGTCATTAACGCTCTGTCTACCCATTCGCTTAACTTGATGTGGAACTTTCCTGAAATCAACGGAGCCTCACGGCTATGGCAACTATGTGCTGAAGCAGCTACAGACGACTATGGCAAACTGTGCCGGATGGTAAAAAGAAGCGAGGAACACGGACAAAGTGAAGCGGCATTTCCCATTATTACCATCACGGCTAGCGATGCCGCCAATCTGATTTGCATCCCCGATGCTTCGGTTGTTGCCGCAATTACCGATCCTCCTTATCTTGGTTCAATTCGCTACGCCGAAATATCTGATATGTATTATGTGTGGGAGAAGCGTGTTTTGCAGGTGCTCTTGCCAGATATATTTGTCGAAGATTTGTCGAATAAAGAATTAGAAGCAATCACTAATCCTGGTCGCTTCAGGGGATTGTCTAACGCTGTAGCCCTGGCCAACCAGGATTACGAAGCGAAGCTCGACCGTTCCTTCCGAGAATATTACCGAGTGCTCCGCGACGATGGAGTGCTGACGGTGCAATTTAATCATAAAGAGAGCGGCGCGTGGGACATGCTATCCCAGAGTCTGATCTCTGCTGGTTTCGAGATTACCGCAACATGGGCGGTGAACACAGAAAGCCCTGATAGTATTCACCAGGCAGAAAAAAACGCGGTTGCAAGTACTGTTTTGCTTGTCTGTCGCAAAAGAGTGGATACAACTTCGGCATGGTGGGAAGATGTACAGCCAAAAGTACGCCAGACGGTAATGGCTCGCATTCCTGCTCTGGAAGCAATGGGAATCAAGGGAATCGATCTTTACCTCGCTGCCTTTGGGCCTGCACTACAAATGCTTTCCAAAAATTGGCCGGTGTTTGACCGGACTAACACTGAGATCCGCCCCGAAGCTGCACTCAAGGAAGCCCGAAATGCTGTCGTTGACCAACGTATGGCCCGGATGACCGAGGGACGCTATATACAACTCGATCCAATTTCGCGTTTCTACTTGATTGCTTGGGACTGTTTCCTTGCCCGTGAGTTCTCGTTTGACGAGGCCCGTTTGCTAGCGCTATCTACTGGAGATGTCTCGATTGCCGAACTACGTGATAAGCATCACATTATTGCCAAAAAAGGGAATGATGTGGTATTCCTGACGCCTCGTGAACGCATACGCCTGGGAGGGATTCAAGTACGAGCGCCAACATATGACCGTATGGTTGATGCCTTGCATGC
>JACDAE010000776.1 GCA_013695595.1 Ktedonobacteraceae bacterium
CCCATAATGTGGCTATTCTGACGCAAGGTGTACAGGCAGTACGTGCATTAGAGCAATATGAGAGCATGCAAGCATTGGCAAAAGAGTTAACCACGCTCACGCCGACGAGTCTCTTCGCGTGGGAGAGCTATATGCGAGGTTTGCGTGGCGTCGGCCAGTACGAGGAGGCGCTGACAGCTCTTGAGCATGTCATGGAATTGGATAGCTCAAATGTGCGTTTCTGGACGATGAAGGCCGATATGCTCTATCGCCTGGAGCGGTATCGGGAGGCCGCCAGGGTTGCTGAACGCGCTGTACGCGTGGACCTGGACTATCCACCTGCCCGCAGAATCCGCGAGAAGGCCGTGCGTATGATGTATCAGAAAAAGGATAAGAAGAAACCGTAATAGTGAGGTGGGTAGTGGATGTGGGGGACAGGCGGCGGGCTTGTAAACGGCACCCGTACACCAACATCGGAGATAATATAACACCGGGCAAACATCGCCCCGGTAATGGTGTACGGGTGCCGTTTACAAACCCGTTTCGCCAGTCAATACCTGCCGAGCCTGTTCGAGCGTCTGAACACCGAGAAGGTTATCCACCGTGCTGTTCAGTACTTCGAGATTTTTGAGTTCGGTGGCTTGCTGTTGTGCCAGAGAAAGCAATTCAGGGAAGCGTTTTTCTTCCAGTATAGCTGAGTCTCCAAATATCCTCTTGACGAGAATTTCTTATAGTACTTTGTCTAGCGCAGGCAACAACGCATCATCGCGATGTTCTAGCAGCAATGCACGCAGCCGCTCGGCGACAACAATGCGGATACGGCGCTGGTGCAGTTCGTAACGGGCCAGATCGTCTGGTTGCAGACCTGTCACCTCGACCCAACTCATTAGCGGCTCCATGCCCACGGGTGGATGGGCGAAGGTGATCCATACATCCATCTCCCATTTCTCGGAGCGCGGAATGTCGAAGAGGATCTCGTAATCGGCGATCTCGGTATTGAGGACGCTCGCCAGTTCAATGGTGAGCTGTTGGCCGACGCGTCGGCGGCGTTCTGAGTCCCAGAAGAGGGCATCGAGACGTTTGAAGAGGGAGCCAGCCAGGCGGCTGATCTCAAGCACCGATTTGTAGGGGCGACGCAGGTCTAGCTCTTCAGCCAGCACACGCGAACTGGTTGGCATCGATGGTTGAGCGAGAAGGACCAGCAAGGACGTATCATCTAATCCTACGAGTTGTGGAGCGGTAAGTGTTCCGGAAGAGAGAGCGTCATGGACTGCGCGAACGAGCATTACCTGCATTGTGCGGCTGGTGTGATGCCAATAAATATTGTCAAACATCTCCTGGCGACCATGTAACAGGGAATGCAGTGGACTGACGCCCTTATGCGTAACGACGATGCGACGTTCTCCATTCACGTTGGCATGGATGCGCAATGAATCCAACAGGCGTGAGACATCAACGCCACCATAGGGGACGTTGCAGGCACGAGCATCGCGTGGCAGGTAATCGAGCTTATCGATGTCAAGCGCACCGCTTAACAGATGGCTCAGGAGTTCATCGTCTGGATTGCTCAGGCCCGTTTTGGGTGGATCGATAAAGTCGGCAACCCGTGCGGGTGAGAGCTGATAATCGCGCTCAAGAATAGTTGCGATCTCGCCATTCTCAATAATGGAGCGCCCAACATGTTCATGCAATGCGATAGGGGGACCAAGTTCTTCAATTGTATGCGAAAAGGGATAATGCCCGATGTCATGCAGGAGAGCCGCAACCACTAATGTCTGTATGCTGCTGGTGTCAATGCCATAGAGGCCACCATTCTCGCCCTGTTGCAATAATGAGCGGAGCGCACGTACGGCCAGGTAATAGCAACCAAGGCTGTGTTCATAGCGCGTATGGGTCGCGCCGGGCCAGATGCGATACACAAAGCCCAACTGTTTCACACGTTGCAGGCGTAAAAATGCGGGCGTGTTAATAAGTTTTTTTTCGCGTGGGCCAAGGGGAATAAGGTCATACAGACTATCGCGTACCGAACTGACGGGTCGCTCATCGGGTAATAATGGAAGACCCGTTGCATCCAGCCAGGGTTGCCACATGCTTGCTTGTACGCTGATTGTGGGAGATTGGTGATTGGTTTGTGGGCGCTTTGTCCGCCCACCTTTGGAACGCTCTTCTCGCATTTTCATACTATTTATTATAGCATGAGGGATTGTATCACATACAATGAATGGAGTATCATGAGGGCGAAACAATGATGGGGTTAGAAGCCCGTCTTTCCACTTTTATGCAAAGGAACTGAGAGTTAAGCATGGCATCACTTTTACCAAAGATCAGGTTATTGGCGATTGACATCGATGGGACGTTGCTTAATCCACAAAAGCAGATTACTCCTCGCACGCGGGAGGCGATACGTGCTGCGCGTGAGGCTGGCATCGTCGTCACTCTGGCAACGGCCAGACGCTATCGCAATACCGCGTCTATTGCTACCGAATTAGATGTGGATATTCCGCTTATTCTATGTGATGGGGCGCTGGCGATGCATCATCCAGACGCCAGGGTGCTCTACACACAATTACTCGCTGCCGAGGTGGCTCAGCGAGCCGTTGATGTGATGGTGCGGCATGGCATTCAACCTGCCATTCATCATATCAATGGAACGGTAGAGGAGACGTGGACCGGTTATGAGGAGTTCGATAATGAGTGGGTGACGGCGTATTTCTCTGTTTTTCCTGAGTACATACGTCGCCTGAACTATGCCGATTGTTGCAGTGGGCATCCTGACCCGTTGCGCGTCGTCGCGTTTGCATCAGAAGAGATCGTCAACACGGTCATACCGGAGATCGCCGCTTTACCATGTGCATGGAACTTCACCCGACGCGGGAGTTATGGTACGGCTGAGTTGGCGGTGATGAATCCGCTGTGCTCAAAGGCCAGTGGGGTTGCGCTCCTTGCCACACATCTGGGTATTGCGATGGAAGAGGTTATGGCAATTGGCGATAACAACAACGACCTCGAGATGCTACAGGCAGTGGGCTGGAGCGTTGCCATGGGGCAGGCACCCGACGCGATCAAGGCCGCTGCAGATATAGTAACCACAAGCAACGCCGAGGATGGGGTTGCCCTGGCGATTGAGAACTATGCGTTAGGCGTGGGCCGAGATGACAGTAGCGCCTCAAACTCGCGCAATCGGTTCACCTGCCTCTGATTGGGCGACGCCTGCCAGCGCATCTTTTTGACCAGCTCCAACGCATCACGTGCATTCATGCCTTGATAAACAAGAACGGCACAGGTCAGAAGAACGCTACGCCCAACGCCATGCTCACAATGGATCAGTACGCGTCCACCTTCGCGTATACACTTGTCGGTCCATTCAGATCCTTGCATTAACTGCTCTACGCTTAGAGGATAGGTATCGGGCGTGGGGAGATACAGCAGATCGATATGCTCCTTTGCCAATGCATCCTTATCATCGCTATATTCCGAGCGTGTGTCTACCACGTGTGTTATGCCAACTTGTGCCACCGCTTTGATATCTTCAGGCCGAATACGACCACCTACAGCAAGATGCGCATTCACCCAGCTTAAATTCAGAGCGTCGGGCAGTGGAATATGCAACGTGCGAGCAATATATTCACTCGCTGAGTTTTCGGGAAAGAGGCGCACGGCAACACGTGTCCAGCCGCGATAGAGAAGACGCGTAATGCCAGTTGATGCCCAGCGTGCATATGAGAAAGGCACATGGGGCAGCTCAGGTGCCACTGGAACGGTACCGGTCTCTTCAATGGAAACTTCGGATGTTGTTGGAGGCGTTGTGGGTGAAGCCTCCTCGGCTGGGGGAGGCGGAACTTGTTCAGATGACATGCTTTACTAAATCCTTTATGGTATCTTCTATAGGGAGAGCTTCTCTCGCTCGATCTCTTTATCTTCAGAAGTAAGTACCCCATCACGGAGCAGGACGCGCCGCAAAGAAGCAATCGCGCACTCTATCATACTATCGTCTGGCTCGCGTGTCGTCAACCCCTGTAACGCGAGTCCCGGCGTGAGCAGCCAGCGTACAACACGAAAACGATAGTTTGCCGCTCCCAGGCGCATGAGTTCATAGGCCACACCTGCAACAACTGGCACAAGAATGATGCGCGATAAGATTTTAATAGGTAGTGCAGGGGAGCCAACCAGGGCGAAGATAAAGATGGAGACAACCATCACCAGCAGCAAGAAGCCAGTGCCGCAGCGTATATGAACACGCGAAGCCCGGCGCACATGTGCTATATCCAGTGGATCGCCCTGCTCCATCGCATTGATTGTTTTATGTTCAGCGCCATGATAGCCAAAGACGCGCTGGATATCCGGTACACGCCCGATCAGATAGAGATATCCAACCAATAACGCGAGGCGAATAAGTCCTTCTACCAGAAGATTGAGCAGGCCGTCGCCCACCTGTCTGTGGAGCAAGCTGGTAAGCAGTAGTGGTGCGACAAAGAAGATCGCAACCGCAAACGTGAGCGAGATCAGCAAGGGAATGATCAGCGCGGCCCCACCGATCTGGAGCGGCTTTTCCTCTTGTGTCTGGGGAGATACATACGGATCGGTGTTTGGATCAGTATTCTGGGCGGTGGGCGGATCTGTAGAGATAGTGGGATCGACCGCGCCCGATGCGATATTCGCGGAGAGTGTCATCAGGCGTGTGCCGAGGACGAGCATATCCCAGAGCAGCAGCATGCCGCGCAAAAATGGCAGGCGAAAAAGCTTATTCTGGTAGAGGCGTGGGTTGAGCGTCTCTTCATAGACGTAGATATCGTTATCGGGCCGCCTGATTGCGACGGCTGCGGATGTGCGACCGCGCATCATTACGCCCTCCATCACGGCCTGTCCACCATAATAAAACTTTGCCATGCCTGCACCCTTTCAGTGATTCGTACGAATTTTTAGGAGTTCTCTTTGCAGATGTTCCGCGTTCATAAAGTGCCTTTTATTATACACTACTGTGGGGTGATATTTAAGAGGGTGTATGTGCGGGTTCTCCATGCTTTAAGGGGAAACAATGGGAAAGTAGGGGCACTCCCTTGTGGGTGCCCGCATGCCTGCGACGTAACTTCTGGGGAAGCGGGCACCCACAAGGGAGTGC
>JACDAE010000781.1 GCA_013695595.1 Ktedonobacteraceae bacterium
CCTGCGTCAACACTGTCAACACTTCATTTAAGGGAAGCAACGTCTCTTTCGCCTCCATACGATCCCGCAACGAACCATTTGACGCAAACTCAGCCACTAAATATGGAAAGCCTTCATCATCAATTCCAACATCGTAGATTGGTAGAATATACTCGTGCTTGAGCATTTCGAGAAACTGAGCTTCGCGCAAAAAGTTTGCTCGCTCTTTATCTGATTCCAGGTAGTTGAGATGCAACACTTTAATCGCCACAATACGATTCGCGAGATAAAGATGTGTTCCCTTATAGACACGTCCAAATGCACCGCTGTTGATTGCTTCTGTAATACGGTAGTTCCCGACCTGCTTTCCAATGTACGAAAGGTCCTCTGTATCTTCATCTTTCATGTGATTAATGTGTCTTTCAACTGGGCGCACCCGACGCGGGCTATGCATAACGCCCTTACATCTACACCTTACCAACCATTCATTACCCATACCACGGTAGGGACGCGAATTGTATCGTGTCCCTACCGTGGTACGAACATTGTTTGCCCAACGTGATTATTCTGCCTTCATCAACCGCCTCAGTACGGTCAGAAGGATGCCGCCATTCTCATAATAGGTGACATCAATGGCGCTATCCAATCGGGCGAGGGTCTGGAAGGTGAAGGTCGAACCATCCTCACGGGTTACCTTGACTGTTACGTCTTGACGTGGCTTCAAACCTTGCTCGACGCCCTCAATATCATAGGTTTCATGTCCAGTCAGGCCAAGTGATTCTTTGCTCTCTCCAGACACAAACTGCAACGGTAGAATGCCCATACCAACCAGGTTGCTGCGGTGAATACGTTCAAAGCTCTCAGCGATCGCGGCACGCACACCAAGTAGTAGAGGTCCCTTGGCTGCCCAGTCACGTGAACTGCCAGAGCCATACTCTTTGCCAGCCAGAATGATCAGCGGCACACCCTCCTGCTGGTAACGCATCGACGCTTCATAGATCGTCGTTTGCTCTCCATCGGGCAGGTGAACGGTATAATAACCCTCTTTGCCTGGCGTCAGGCGATTACGCAGGCGAATATTACCAAACGTGCCGCGTACCATGACCTCGTGATTGCCACGCCGCGCTCCATAGGTGTTGAAATCGCGCTTCTCCACTCCATGCTCTTGCAAGTAACGTCCGGCAGGACTCGCAGGTGAGAAGCTACCAGCAGGCGATATATGATCGGTTGTTATAGAGTCATCCAACATAGCCAGCACGCGTGCGCCATGAATATCCTTAACGGGTTGTGGTTCCGCTGACATGTCTTTAAAGAACGGCGGCTCCTGAATATAGGTGGAGTTGCCATCCCATTCGAAAAGCGCTCCCGTCGAATTTGTCAATGAGCGCCAATGCTCGTCTCCTTCAAAGACGCTGGCATAGTTGCGCGAGAATACATCCGGGGTGACCGCACTGGCTACCGCATCACGCACCTCTTTCTGTGAAGGCCAGAGATCGCGCAGGAATACATCATCCCCATTGATATCGGTTCCGATCGACTCTGTCGTCAGGTCGATATCCACCGTACCGGCGAGGGCATAGGCAACAACCAGCGGAGGTGAAGCCAGGAAGCTGGCACGCACCTGTGGATGAATGCGTCCCTCAAAGTTGCGATTGCCGCTGAGAACAGCCGCAACCACAAGATCATTATCTTGCACCGCCTCGGCAACGGGTTCGGAGAGTGGACCGCTATTTCCAATGCAATTGTGGACCGCTACTGTGCCTGCCACGAAGGCATGGAGATCATTCACAGCCAGGTCGAACACCGCCCGCCTACCTGCTGGTCGTCGTTCCACTACCTGGAGCGCGAGTGTTGGAAGTGTGCGTGCCTCCTTCTCTAAGCAGTAGCGTTTCGAGGTTTTGCCATCCGCGCGCGAGTACAGTAACGCAAACCACTCGCGTGCGCCGATCTCGCTGAACAGTTTGACAGGAGATGGGAAGTCGCAGGAATCTCTATGCAGTGGCTGGAACTTGCGCGCCGTTGCCTGGGGCAACCGCGAAAAGCGATCGGAACCCTCCAGGAGCGCGTAGTGAGGGAAGACGACTGGCTCGCGCTCCATCAGTTCCACTGCCGCTTTCTTACGTGCAGAGGAGAAGGAGAGCGCGTAGTCTGCCTGGTGCAGTTCCATCAGACGCTCTGACATCCAGAGGCGTTGCTGATGGATCTGATCCACCAGACGCCAGTACACTGCTGCCGCGCTGGCTCGCAGGGCTTTGTCCATACAATAGCGGAATCCCACGTGCTCCACGAACGAGAGGCCATCTGGAAGCTCCAGGCGAACCTCCACGCGAGGGATACCATCTTGTGCCGCCTGGTACGAGGACGCGGCGCGGCGTGTGGGATATTCATAGATATTGGCTCCGTCGGTCTTCACCCCACAGCGTGCCAGCAGACGAGTCACATCGCCCATAACCTGCTTGAGAGCCTCTACATGCTCTGGTATGGCACTTTGGGAATAAGCAGGCGGCTCAAGTGTTGCCTCCTCCTCGCTCTCGCCCCAACGGTGCAGAACAGGTGCATGGCCATCCGCTCCGAAGAGTCCGCCCAAGAACTCACGCACTACTGCGAGAGGGCAGTTTTCGTCCAACACAAATGCTGGGAGCATTGGCACCTGCTGAATGCGCCGTCCGGTACGCACGCCAGGTAACATGGTGATGGCATGCGTGAATGGCTTCGGCAACACAATGGTCCACTTCCTCTCGTCGTAGCGCGTTGCCACAGGGCGACAGCCGGTAAGCAGTTCAACATCATCGAGAACAACCTCGCGATCCATAGCCTGCCCCACATGCATTCGGCCCTGCCCCAGGAGGCTGATTGAGCCGTCACTAAGCAGATGGCCGAGCAAGCGTGCAAACACCAATGTGCGCATGCGTTCATGCGATGTATCCATTGTGAATGCCAGATTGCCTACGTGCAGTGCATAACCAGCTTCGTCGTCACCAGGCTCATCTAAGGGAACCTCAAGGCCGACCACAACGCGATCCTGGCCCAGTACGAGATGGTCAGCACGCACCCAGCGACCGTCCGTACAGAGGATCTCATGATCAGGGGTGCAAACCAGCGTGCGCCCATCTTGCAAGACGAGCGAGACGCACTCGCGCTCACCCTGAACCATCATCTGGGCCTGCGTCGCGGTGCCCAGCCTGCCATCAACATTAGGAGCGAGTAGCGCAACTCCGCCAGCGCGTGGCATCTGCTCGATGCGTCGTGCGGTGCCATTAGCAAGCAGTATCGGCGTACCCTCAGTAATACACGTCGTACAACCGTAACCAACCAGGTGGAAGCGCAATGCCTCCAGGTATGATAAAAGATTCGCGTTCTCCAGATAGTCCACAACCGCACGTGAACCGGGGGCGAGGCTCGTTTTGACAGACGGACTGACGGAGAGGCCGCGCTCCACCGCATGCTTCGCCACCAGACCAGCAGCAATCATCACCGAAGGATTAGAGGTATTGGTACAACTGGTGATAGCTGCAATAGCGACGGAACCATCAGTCATGTGTGTCTCCACATCGCCAAGTTGGACCGGTACATCCTTAAGGTGTCCGTGATGTCCACGCTGTCTATTCCCCCGCGTAGCATTCTCGGCCTGCACAACCGGGTCGGGATTGGGATTGCCGCCCTCACTCGACCAGCGAATCGTGGCATCTTCAGTCGTTGCAACGTTTGCCGCTGACTCGAAGCGATCAGCGTAGGACTCGCGGAAGACTTTCCCTAGATTCTGCATCAACACGCGATCCTGAGGACGGCGTGGTCCGGCAAGGCTTGGTTCAATCGTCGTAAGATCGAGCTGCAATAGATCGTCAAACTTTGGCTCAGCCTGATCATCTGTACGGAACAATCCCTGCGCCTTTGTATATTGCTCGACCAATTCAATCGTCTGTGGGTCACGCCCGGTCATATGCATGTAGCGCAGCGTCTCAGCATCAACGGGGAAGAGCGTTGCGGTCGCCCCAAACTCAGGCGACATGTTGGCAATCGTGGCACGGTCGGCCAGCGGAAGATTACTCAGGCCAGGACCGGTGAACTCGACAAATTTTCCAACGACGCCGCGCTTACGCAACATCTGCGTTACCGTCAAGACAAGATCGGTCGCAGTCGTACCTTCGGGGAGTGCCCCTGAGAGGCGCACACCGATCACTTCTGGTGTGAGCAAGTAGATTGGCTGCCCCAGCAATACAGCCTCGGCCTCAATGCCACCAGCGCCCCAACCCAGGACGCCAAGCCCGTTGATCATAGTAGTATGCGAATCCGTCCCAACAAGGGTATCAGGATAAGCTACCTTTATACCATCCTCTTCATTTGTCATCACAACAGAGGCCAGATACTCAAGATTGACCTGATGCACTATCCCTGTTCCTGGAGGTACAACGCGAAAATTACGAAACGCCTCCTGGCCCCAACGCAGTAATGCGTAACGCTCGCTATTGCGTTCATACTCACGCTCAACGTTACGCGCAAAAGACAGGACCGATCCAAAAGAGTCGACCTGCACGGAATGGTCAATGACCAGATCAGCGGGCACGAGGGGATTAATTTTTTGCGGATCTCCATGCATACGGGCAACAGCGGAACGCATGGCAGCTAGATCTGCAACAGCCGGCACGCCCGTAAAATCCTGGAGTAGAACACGAGCAGGCAGAAATGGATATTCTGCCTCATTCTGACCCGCCTGACCAGGAATCCAATGTGCGAGAGAGAGCACATCATCTTCCGTGACAAGTTCGCCATCAGCATGACGCAACATATTTTCTAAGATAATTTTAACCGTAAAAGGTAAATTATCCAGCCCTTGCACACCTCGCTGCGCCAGAGCCTCCAGACGATAGTAGTGAATGGTACCGTAAGCGCCGTTAAGCGTCGCACGTGCCCCAAATACATCTTTGTATGCAGTCATAGATATATCCTTTTGAATAGATTGGCAGGTGTAGGGGATGAATGACTTCCCAGCGAATGTAAAAGTCGGTCCTACTTACCGTAAAAACATTTTCTTTTAACCACATTATAACACGTTGTTTCCTCCCTCAAACAGAACTGGCGTAGGGGCGTCACCTTGCGTGCGCCCGGTTCCCA
>JACDAE010000790.1 GCA_013695595.1 Ktedonobacteraceae bacterium
TGCGAAGGGCGATGTGACGCTAGAGATGTTGGGGGCACAGAAAGCCCAATTCACGGGTCAGATAGAGGCCGCCAGATTGCGAGCGCTCGGCCAGGTCAGCATAGAATTGATGCAGAGCCAGCAGAGCATCGGTGTAGATCCACTTGATGTTAAACGTATCGAGGCCATCGAAGCCATGGGACTGCATCCGAGCGAAGGAACCCTGATTGATAATCGTCCTCAGCTTGCCAATCAACTCCTTGGGCAACCCCCGGTTAACTCTTCAGTCATGCCTATGACAACAATCACGGGCTCAATCGTTCCTACTAGTGGAATGGTTGCCCCGGCGTTGCCAGCAAGCAATTATAATAGTGGGCCATTGACATCCAATCCAACTTCTGCGCCAGGAAGTCCAATGACGCGTGAGAAGGTGCAAGAAATGCTAGACAAGCTGGATGAGCGTCTGATTATGGGCGAGATCAGCGAACAAAAGCATTCTGAGCTTTATGAGCGTCTGCAGAAGAAGCTTGCCGAACTACTTTAAAATCGTTCTCTTAGGAGGTTATTATGGCCCGTATGTGTCCCCAGTGTTCGCTGGAAAATAACGATCAGGCGATCTTTTGCTCACGTTGCGGTTACAGGTTCTCACCAGTTGAGGATGCTGCACTCTTGAATAACTATGCCCCCGCTCCTCCTCCACCTGTGGTAGCTCCACATAATGCTTACATAGGTTACTCTGCTCAACCAGATCCCCAGCCAGCAGGTGATAAGCAAGCATACCAACAAGCGCCACTAGTACCAAATGGACCAGCTCCCTATACTCCTCAGCCACCTCCAACGGCTGATTCAGCATTTCAGCCGGGCGGTTCCGCTTATGGACAGGGAGCACCTGGCTATGGAGCACCAAATGGCGACCCTTATGGCGCACCGGGAGGCGTCTATCAGCAGCAACAACAGATTCCTTTTCCAAATATGCAGACCCCACCGGGACAGCCAGGGATGCAATCGCCAGGGCAACCAGGAATGCAGCCACCGCCGAGCCAGCCGTATTTCCAACCAGCCAGACAGCACAGCGCAGGCCAGGGCTTACCCGTTGTGCAGCGTGCCTTTGCTGGCAAGGGGACACCTCTCATGCACACGTCCTGGCTCCTGGACGGCAAGCAAGTCTCGCCCGCAGATCTACGCTCAGCCATTGTGGAGAAGGTGCAGCAGCGCTATCCCAACGAGTTGAAAGTTAGCCAGGAACATCTCTCTGAGCGAGATGCTGTACTGGAAGAGCGCGACTATGTGAGAATTGAACGTGCACCCGCCAACATCTTTATCTATGTGACATCGTTTGGGGAGGATCTCTACATCTCGCGCACAACGACCGTCCAGCCTACGTTAAGTCCGGTGCGCATAGCCGTGCTCGGAATCCTATTCCTGCTCATGCTTATTGGTTTCATTCTATCTGCCGCCAGTGGTTCTGCAATTGCCTCATTATTCAGTGCCATCTTGCTAATTTTCTTCGTTGCAATTGGACTTCATTCTCTTGTACTCTGGTTCACCGAAAAGGATTATCTGGCCTACCTGCGCCCCAATATTCTCAATGATTTCCGCATCGACGATGGAGCTATTCTGGAACATATTGCCGATAGAGGGATGCGCGAGGCCGCAAAAGAGCTTGATCTGGATGAGGGTGTGCTGGCAGTTCCCGCCCGCAACTACCTCGCTCGTCAGCCATTGCGCCTGATTTAATCCAGACATTTTATGTAAATAGTGTTTTGAGAAAGCAAAAGTACAAATGGGCTAAAATGGTTTTGGGACTGGATTACATCATAGGAGAATGCTATAATTGGATATAGATGTATGGCTCTCTAGTGTTATAGTCGGTGGGTCAAGTGGTAAAGGGGCAAAAATCTTCTATGAAACAGTGTTTACAATGCGAGAACATTTGTACTGATGCGTCAATTTTTTGCGAGAATTGCCAGGCAACACTACTTAGCTGTGCTGAGCAGCGTTCTTTTCAAACCGTGCTTATGCCCATCTCGGAGACAAAGTTCCATCCAGCGGCGAGAGTGATCCAGGATGATGATATAGATAGTCGTCCACTGGCAATGAGGCCGTTGCCCTGGGTACAGCGTCAGGCAGAACTCAGGCGCAAGCGCCGCCTCTTTATCGTCATTGCGCTTTTCGTGATTATAGCGCTTATCATCGATGGTATTCTTGTCACAATGGTGTTTATGCATCCATCTTTCCGGAAGCCGCGTGGAGATACCTTTCCGTCGCCTGACGTTGTCTATCAGGGACAGGTTGTTCGGGTGTGTCTCGATTATTACCTCCCTCTATCTCTCTCATTTGGCACGAACAGTGCGGAATTAATAGGCCAGGCGAAGATATCGAATGCGCCGCCTGGATGTGTTGGGAGGGGACCACTAGAGACGTGTATGTGGCAGTGCTGGAGAGAGGGGGAAAACGTTCATGCCAGATGAATTGCCGTTGGATCCTATCTTGCGTCAGGAACAGATGATAAGCACCATCTTTGCCTGCCGCAGCATAATTAAATATAACTCTGCCTTAAATGGAGAACAGAAAAATGAGTTGATTGCTGACATCGATATTTGTCTTCGCTCTTTGCGCTCTGGTTTTACGAATGATGTGTTGGCACAAACCATACAGCCACCTTCACAATTTCAACAAGCTGGCAGGCTGATGTCCACGCCGCTGATAGAGAAAGCGCCCGATGATGCCCAGGCGTATACGGCGTTGCAGGAATTGTATCGTATCTATCATGCATATATAGATAGCAAGCAAAGCAATAATATCAGCACATTTGTGGTTCGCTTCGATGCTGTGGCCTCAGCACTCAATGAGGTGCAGTACCTTCTTAATAATTATCAGGATGCTTTTGTCAGCCCCACTGAGGATATTCTTCATGGCATACGCACCTTTATTGCCGACCTTTATTATATGTTTATGGAACTTGTACGCACCCTTTCCAACGTATTGGAGGGCAATGATGTGCATATCGATACAGATAAGCTTACCTCGCCCCAACCAGGATTAGCCGACCAATCAGCATATATTGCATCCCTGTCTAAAGTTTTTCTTGAGCATCAACGCCTTACTAAGATGAAAGGTATGCTCCCCGGACGTGTGAGTGATTCTAAAGCCTTTCTGCTTTTTATGCGCGAAAGCCTGCATGAAAATTTTCATAGGCGAACGGAGATTATTATGCACCTGAACAATGTTATTCTTTTGCTCGAAGATCTGGCATCACTGCTCTCCGGTTATGAGGATGCTGCTGGAATGCTACTGAAGGGTGATAAGAACAAAGGGCATTGAAC